>JAXHUT010000187.1:0-4717 GCA_034189405.1 Chloroflexota bacterium | reverse complement strand
CAGATCATGGTCGCGCCTGTCATGGCGATAGCCATCCCAATAAAGATCAGCCAAAACTGACTTGGGTAATGAGAATATTCACGCTTCAGTCGATTTATCATAGGGGAAAATTATAACAGAGAGGTGCTAAAAACACTTTCTTCTCACCTTCCAAACCAGCGTTAATGCAAAATCTGAAAGAGCACCGCATTTTCTGTAGACGATCTAAACTGAGGGCGAAACAAAGCCCCATCCTCAATTAAAATTCGTTATGATAGCATCATAAAACAAATTTCCCGCACCCACAGATCAACAGTCGTTGAACATTTCGATTCCGTTGCTTCTCTTGAGTTCCTCCCGCAGGCAAGAGGAATTTATGAATAAGTTTTAGGCACCCTCACCCCAATCGAAGCCGTCCCAAAAGGAAGGGTCTTTTTTGAGGCTGTCCCAAAAGTTGTCGTTTAGCTTTTGGGACAATGAAAAGTGGGGGAAAGCCTATAAAAACAGGCTTGTTTGAAAGCCTCTGTCCCTATTTTCTACATAAAAACACACCTAAAGTGGGGGATTGAAAAATGCCTTCCTGCTTTAGGGACAGCCTCGGCAAGGGGGTAGGTGTGTCTGTACTTCTAAACTAAATGAATTTGAAATACATAATCTTGCGGACTGAAGTCCGCACTCCTAAAAAAAAATAGATCATTCATTGCATGGTCAGAAGACTTTGCCCCTAAATTTAGGTTATTGATACCCTCACTTCAATCGAGTCCATCCCAAAAGAAAGAAACTTTAAACCCCTTCCCTTCAGGAAGGCGACAGGGGGTAGGTGTGTTTGTACTTCTAAATCGAATGAAGTTGAAATATCATAATCTTGAAAATAATAGATATTTCATTGCATCGTCAAGAACCCTCTCCCTTTGGCAAGGGTGAGGGTTTCTTCAGAAATTCATCCTCAAAAAACAAGAATATCAGTACAGCAAAAAATACCACATCACAAACAAGGCGATCATCACCAGGCCAATCAGAACTCGGGCAGCGACCGCATAACCGCATCCCATCGCCATGCTGGATGTCGACCTGAAAGCACGACGATAATCCTTGATCCGCAATATCTCGCCGATGAAGAGTGCCAGCAATGCCAGACCCAAGCCGCCAATGGGGGAAAGTAGCATGCTGCCAAGAATCATCGCCACCCAACTCAAAGCTATCGACCACCAACTGGCACCTTTGGCCCTCGCTCCCCCTGCCATAAAAATGTTATCGATAATGTTTCCAAACAACATCAGCATTGTAATGACTGCAAAAGTGGCTATCGTTAACACAAATGTCCATGGACCAACATCGTAATTGAAGGAAGTTGAAATCCCCCACAATAAAATCGAAGCCCAAATGACCGTCAGACCCGGGAAAAAGACCAGAAACAGGCTGAGCAACCCAATCAGCATGCCAAGGATGACAACAAAAAGAAGTGGAATTTCAGCCCAGAGTGACATCAGATTGGTCGAATAACCTCAGTCCCTTGCATCAGGGGACGCAGCACTTCAGGGATTACCACAGAACCATCCGATTGCTGGTAATTCTCTAAAACAGCAATCAATGTACGCGGCATGCCCAAGCCTGAGCCGTTTAAAGTGTGAACAAACTGTGTTCCCTTCCCCTCTGATGGACGATAGCGAATGCCGGCACGACGTGCCTGGAAATCGCCAACATTCGAGATCGATGAAATCTCAAGCCACTCACCGCACCCTGGTGCCCACACCTCAATGTCGTATGTTTTATGGGAGCCAAACCCAAGGTCCCCAGTCGACTGTAGTAAAACACGGTACGGCAAACCAAGATCAGCAACCGTCTCTTCAGCATCACGCAGCATTTTCTCATGCTCTTCTGAAGAATCCTCGGGTTTGCAATAAGTATACATTTCAACCTTATCAAATTGATGGCCGCGCTTGATTCCCCGCACATCCCGTCCAGCGCTCATTTTTTCCCGGCGAAAACAGGCGGTATAGGCTGTATAATGTAAGGGAAGCTGCGCCTCTTCAAGGATCTCATCCATGTGGAGGCCAGTTAGCGGAACTTCAGCAGTGGGAATCATCCATAAATCTTCTTCAACATCTCTGTAAAGATTGTTTTTGAACTTGGGCAGTTGACCTGAGCCGTAGAGAATTTCTTCCCGCACCATAAAAGGTGGATATTTCTCAAGGTATCCCTGGCGGATATGCAGACCAACCATCCAGAAGATCAGCGCACGTTGTAAAAGCGCGCCGGGTCCGCTCAAGACGTAAAATCGAGAGCCTGCCAGTTTCACCCCACGCTCAAAATCAATAATCCCCAATTCTGGCCCCAAATCCCAATGGGGTTTGGGCTCAAACTCAAATGTCGGGATTTCGCCAACAGTGCGCAGTACCACGTTATCACTGTCGTCCACCCCAACTGGCACTTCAGGATCAGGGATATTGGGTATTTCAGCCAGCAATGCCTGCAAATCAGCATCCACCCGGTTCAATTCT
The DNA here is from genome assembly GCA_034189405.1 of Chloroflexota bacterium. Lineage (GTDB taxonomy): Bacteria > Chloroflexota > Anaerolineae > Anaerolineales > Anaerolineaceae > Brevifilum. The sequence goes on along the minus strand of JAXHUT010000187.1, from coordinate 2,237 downwards.
GAATCTACGGCATCGATTTTTTCGCCCAATGCTCGCATCGCGTCAATTTTTTCCTGGCGTGCAGCTTTGTCCTTCATCCGACCAATTTCCTTAGAGACGCTGTTGCGTTCTGAGCGCATGGTTTCAACGTCCTGGATCAAGTTCCGGCGGCTTTCATCCAGAGAAATGATTTGATCAACCGGTGAAGGGGATAGCTGCCTTTTCTCTAAAGCCTGACGTACAAGATCCGGTTCTTCACGGATTAATTTAATATCCAACATAAGGGGTACCTCCAATTTAGAATAACTAATTTATTTTACCTCAAAGGGTATCGCTCTTTTGCGGAATATCTCAAACATTATCGACTGCATGCCATCAAAGCCCTACGTGTAATCTTAATCGAAAATCAAATTATACATTGTCGAATTTAAAATACCCGACCATGTGTTTCAATTAAGTCTCCACCTCAATCATTTCTTTCCTTTGCTATAATATTTGGGCTGTTGTTTTAGAAAATCATACTATTTGTCAAGGAGAAATTTTGAGATGCAAAAATATCACCGCTGGATATCGTTCATAGGTTTTATTATCCTCGCTGCTACTGTAACCGTCTTACTTGGCGCAACAGTTGTCACAGGATTAAAGACTCAATGGATTGCTGGGATAGTCTCATTGATCGTCTTAGCAGGCGCACTTATCACAATTTTTAACGAAGGAAAACGACTTCTTGCTGACAAAACATTTAAAGATGAACATCCTTTAAAAAAACATGTCTTTGAATTTTTGGGCGTATTTATCGGCGGCGTTCTCGCCTGTGTCATTAGCCGTGATCTTGAATTAGGCGCCGTGGTTGCAGCCAGTCTGGTCGCCATAATTGCATATTTAGTTGTACCCAAATATGGCGTCCCTGTTTATTGTGGCGCTTTTGTTGGAATGACATCCAGCGCGCTTCTGTTTACTCGCTCTGAGGTCGCAATCGCAAGTGCAATTGCTGGCATCATCTATGTCCTCAGCAGTTATGTATTTGGTGGTTTTGGAGGAAAATTAGGCACAATAGCTTTCATCAGCACGATCATTACAAGCCTTGTTTTCAAAAGGGCGTTTATTGATGCACCAATTTATGATACGCATGAAATTTTGATGATCATTCTTGTTGCCCTGATTGCCACACCGCTCACATATTATTTCAATGCCATTAGAGGGAATGGTCCTGTCCTTGCATCTGGCGTTGTGGGTTTACTTGGTGGCTTGATCCTGCCAATCGTTTTTCCTGAGATTGGTGGCACTTTAGCAGTAGTAGCTATTTGTGCCAGCTTTGCAGGGATGTCAAGCAAGGCGCGTTGCCCTGGTATTTGGGTATTGTTTATTACAGGCTTGTTCATTGGTGTTATATTTGTATACAGCACACCCGTATTTGGCGGTGTCGGAGGCAAACTGGGCACAATCGCTTTTGGTTCCATCATGGCGACTTATGGCTTCATCTGTCTATTCCAAAATAAACCCGAAAGGAAGTCACGCCAAGCGAAATAATCAACAAACAATCGAAAGACAGTTAAACCGAAGGTCTACGTAATAAGTATCAAGTTGATAGACATATGCAACCGGCCCACTTCGATTGTAGGGCAGGTCTATACTTGATGTTTGCAGTGGTTAAATCAAGTTTGTTATGGTATTTTGTAGATTATTTTCATTATCAAGCATAATTTGCATTGACTCATCTATCGATAGCAGTATTTCAGTTTTTGGTTCTTCGGTCGACCAAAGCATTCGCCAAAGATAATCATCATAAATATCTGAAGTGATTTTTCAGTCGCTATTGCTATTCTGCAGTGTGATTTTATGATTATGGAGCGAAAATCTTTCAATTTAGGTTTTGGATGGAATAATATCTGACAGTAAAATAGCTTTCTAATAGATTAATTATTGATCCTGATCCGTTTCTAAACGAAATGGTCTTCCAATTGATCCGCTAAGAATTGCGAATAAAATGATGGTAACAACAGTAATGAATATTCGCTTTTTCATTTAAAAACCTCCCCATCTAAAAGTTTTGTCAATTTATTTTAATGTTTTGTAAGATTATCAAAAGCATCAATTTTCCAGGCGCCACCTTCAATAATCGTGGTAATAAAAGAGTAGTCAATATTCTTTTCCCACGCCTTTTCGCTTTCATGATAATACTGAACGTAATACTGGATTTCTGAATTTGGGTCAAAAGAATAATATGGTTCCAAAGTGATCACTTTAACAGTTTTGAA
>JAXHUT010000186.1:0-8583 GCA_034189405.1 Chloroflexota bacterium | reverse complement strand
GTATGCTCGCTCAGGCCCTGCCCCCGGTCGAAGGCGAAGAGGGTTATCGTCCCCGCCCGCTTATCGATCACGGTGCGGCTCACCACCGCGCCCTCCTGGTACTGCACCAGGTCGGCGAGGGTATTTACCATAATTTTATGCTATAAAAAATCCGGTCTAACCTTCGAGTGGGGGCAAATAATCCCCAGGACCGCAGAATTCTGCGGAGGAACGGATTTCCCGTTCGAGGAAGTAGTTGAGAAGGATACGAAGCAGCACAATTGCAAACAATATAATGACATCGCCGGTGGAGGGGGAAACTGCCAGCCTCAGGATGTCGCTGCCCATGGCAAATTCCAATCCGAGATTGAGCATATGCCCCAGCCGCAGCCGAATCCGTTCTGTATAATTGATCTGCTGAGTCATCCTATCAAAAAGATGCTGTACATAGCTGATAACTGCTCTTAAAACAGCCGTACCGATCACAAAGGCAGCAGCAGCTTCAGCAGCGATGATTATATAACCTGCGACCACATTCAGCCATTCTTCCTGGGGAATGATTGGTTGTAGTTCTTCCGTTGGGTGTTCAGCCATGACAATCAGTAAGGCGACCAGGCCAGCAATAATTGAAACAGGAAGCATATAGCTGAGCCAATGTTCACCGCTGCGGGTAGTTTGTGGTGGTTTTTCGGACATGGATGACCCTTTCAATAAACAGACAATTTCTAGTCTAATTATCCCCCATTCAATATGTTTCGGCAAGATTTCAAGATATTATTCAAGATATTATGTTTTATAAAAAAGGGAATTTTAATGCTTCTTTTTACTGCGTTCGCGGACGTTGCTTTGAACTTCCAGCACGTCCTGCGTAATCTTTTCCTGTCTGATGGTATGGTACTGGATTTCTAAATCTGCCACCCTTTCATCAAGGCTGCTGATCGCTGAGTCCATTGTCTGCAAACGAGCGCTGTGCTCGCTGATCGTGGATTCAATAAAGGAAAGGTAAAGTTGTGCTGCCAAATGTTCCCAAAGCAGGAAGGAGGTCAATTGGTCTGGGTCACTGTTGATCAATAAGGTTTTATCAACCTGTACGGGACTTGTGTATAGATCTGATAATTTCGGTGGGAGAATCTGGATTGCTTTGGGTGTATAGGAACCAAAGAAATTGAAACGATTGTATAAGATATTTAATTCATCAATTGCTTTTGATTCATAAAAAGCCCGGATGTGGGCGATGACTTTACGCATGTTACTGAAGGATACCGCCTGGGCGGCGGGAATTTTTTCTGAGTAGAATATCTCGTAGCCCGCGTTTCGAAATAACCGTTCACCATATCCCCCCAATGAAATAATCTTGACCTTTTTATGTTTCTTGTTCAAAATATCCTTCACGAACATTGCTTTTGAGATCAGTTCGGTGTTGAAGTTCCCGCATAAGCCCCGATCAGAGGTCAATGTGATCAGACCGACATTAACTTCCCCGCCCGTCTTATTTTGCATTTCTCTCATACCTTTAGGTAAGGACGCGCTTGTGTGGGTGAGGATCGTCCCAAGTTGGGCATCAATACTGGCAGCGTAAGATTGTGCAATTTCAAGATGCTTTTTTGCGCGCCGCCACCGAATAGCTGACATCGCTCGGACTGATCGTAAAAGATGTTTAATGTCCTCAAGGCCTTCGAGGCGATTTTGGACCTCATTGATCGATTGCACTAAATTTCCATCTCCTCTTTTTCTTCAAGAAAGCCCGATTCGTAGAGTCGAGAGATGAAATTGTCTAATGTTTCTTTGAGTTCTTTCTCTAACTGGTCATTCCAATGACCAGCGGCGAACTCTGTTAATAAGCCTGCTTGATACTGAGTCAGGTGCTTAATGAAGCGTTTTTCGAACTCTGGAATTTTTTCCACGGGCACCTGGTCGAGATAACCTTCTGTGCCAGCATAAATAACAGCCACTTGGTCGGCAATTGGCAGCGGTTCAAATTGGGGTTGGGTTAAGATTGTACGAATCCTTTCACCGCGATCCAATTGCTGCCGTGTTTCCGCATCTAATTCCGTACCAAAACGAGCAAACACACGTAATTCGAGATACTGGGCAACATCTAAAGATAAATTCTTCGACACAGCACGCATGGCATCATTCTGAGCTGAACCACCCACACGGGAAACAGACAAGCCAATATCAATAGCCGGCAAAATGCCCTCATCGAAAAGTTTCGTACTGAGATAGATCTGTCCATCGGTAATTGAGATCAGGTTAGTGGGAATATAAGCAGAAATATTCCCGGCTTGGGTTTCCACCACGGGTAGGGCTGTCATACTGCCGCCGCCTTTTTCTTCTGACAGGTTTGCTGAGCGTTCCAACAGCCTTGAATGGAGATAGAAGATATCCCCGGGGTAAGCCTCGCGACCTGCAGGGCGTTCTAACAACAGAGAAAGCTGTCGATAAGCGATGGCATGCTTGGAGAGGTCATCATAGATGATCAAGGCGTCTTTGCCGTCAAGCATGAATTCTTCCGCAAGGGCACAACCCGCATAAGGCGCGAGATAGATCATGGAGGGAGAATCCTCTGCGCTGGCAGAGATAACCGTAGTGTATTCCAGTGCGCCATACTCACGGAAGGTCTCGACGATTTGGGTGACCGTAGACATCTTCTGACCAATGCAAACGTAAATACAATAGACATTCTGGTTTTTTTGGTTGATGACTGTGTCTATCGCGATAGCAGATTTGCCTGTTTGGCGATCGCCAATGATCAATTCCCGTTGACCCTTCCCAAGAGGGATAATGGAATCAATAGCCTTGATACCCGTTTGTAATGGCGTGTCAACGGGAGAACGATTGATGAATCCTGTGGCAGGAAATTCAATGGGCCGATAACCATCTGCTTCAATGGGGCCCAACCCATCAATAGGTTGACCCAGGGCGTTAACAACACGGCCAAGAAGTACTTCACCAACGGGGACATCAACCACTCGACTTGTTTCATAAACGACATCTCCTGCCCGGATATTTTCGTTAGGACCCAGGATGACGCAGCCCACATGGAATTCATGCAAATCCATGGCCAAGCCGTAAGTACCGTCAGGGAATAGAACAAGTTCGTTTTCCATCACATCGCGCAGTCCAGAAACAATAGCGACACCTCCACCAACCTTTTTGACCGTGCCAACATTTTGGGTAAGCAATTGGTAATGGGTGTTTCCCACTATTTTTTGAAGGGAATTTAGATATTCGGTAGAACCCAAGTTTAAGTGTTTTTTGAGTCCAGCAAGGTTTGTTTCTTGCTGGTCGATGAAACGCTTGAAATTTTCACGAATTTCATCTGTGTGAAGCTCAGGCCTATCAAAGGGCTCTTGTGGGTTACCTATCGAATGTAGATTTCTTTGATCACTCATACTGCTTCCTGATATTTATTCTTCAGTAATTTAATCTGTCCCATTAAACTGCCATCAATAAGTTTGTTCTCAAACCTCAAAATGCCGCCAGCGACCAGGCTGGGGTCAATCTCATAGGACAGTTTTATTTTCCTGGAAATTTTTTTATCAAGAATATCTGTGAGTTTTTTCTCAAAGGCCTCAGCAGGTTTTGAAGCCATGATCACTTTTATAAAATTTGTCTCTTCTGTTCTTGTGCCTTCTATGTAAGCAGAAAGATCCAAATTGCTGATTTGATCGAGGAATTCTTGCTCGAAATTTTTCCGAAGCTGGTTCGACATCAAATCAGATAAGATCCCTTTTGAGAATTTTGAGGCTAATTCGCCAATCGTTTCTTTATGTTGGTGGATCGCTTCTTTTTGAAGCTTTGTCAGGCTTTCTTCTGTTTGTGCTTTGATTTGTTCAACCTGAGATTGAACATCCCGCAGCATTTGCTGCCGGGTGCGCTCAATCACAATTCGGGCCTCATTCTTACGGGCAGCGATTTCCACATCAATGTTATTGGATTTCTCCTCGTAAATTTGGCGGGTTTCTTCTGCTTCAATTCTTGCTTGCTGAGCCTCGTCCATTGCCCTAAGGATCCCATTCTCGCGTTCTTTTAATACATTTTGCAGGGGTTTAAATAGAAAGCGATAAAGGATAAAGACCATAACGATGAAATTGGCCATTTGTAACAATATTGTACTGACGTTTAATTCAAGCATAATCGTCTCACAGGGTAGAAGGTGATATGGGTTTTATAATCCTCTAGCAGGTTAGCCACCCAGCATGAAGGTGCGCATGGGGTTGGCAAAGACTAAAATCAAGATCACTGCCAGAACATAAATTGCCAGGGACTCGAGCATGGCTAATGAAAGCAGCACGATGCTGTTTATCTTGTCGCCAGCTTCCGGTTGGCGGCTGATTGCTTTCAAACCGCTAAAAGCGACGATCGCCTGGCCAATTGCCGGGACAGTAATGCCAAAAATAATCCCGGGGCCTGCGACAAGCACAGTAACGATAACAAAGATTTTATCCCAAGGTAAAGTTGACCAGTCCATGATAAATACTCCTTAATTTATTAAGATTCTTGGTGGGCTTTTACAGCCCCTCCGATATAGACACAAGTAAGCAGCGTAAAAATATAAGCTTGCAAGACGCCGGTAAAGATGCTGAAAAGCATCATGGGTACCGGGACAATAAATGGCGATATGATGAACAATATCGCGATGATAATTTCTTCACCGAGAATGTTGCCGAATAAACGGAATGTCAGCGAAAATGTACGGGCGATTTCACTGGCGATCTCGATGGGCAGCATCAAAAATATGGGCTCGACATAATGCTTCAGGTATCCGCCCAAGCCCTGGGTGCGGATGCCAAAGTAAGGCACCGAGAGGAAAACGATCAATGCCATGGCAAGCGGCGTGTTAATATCCGGGGTGGGGGAGTGAAGTCCTGGTATCAAGCCTAAAAGATTCGCAACGCCAATAAATATGGCAATTGTGGCTACAACTGGAAAGAATAGGTTTGAATCATTTGTACCAATGTTTTGGGTGATAATTCCTTGAATCGCATTGACGAGCCATTCAATCGCATTTTGAAACATACCCGGTCTGACTTTGAATGTTTTACCGAAAAAATAGGAACCAACACCGAGGGCAATGATCATTATCCAGGTATTCACTACGGTTGAGGTGACCTGGATCGGTCCAATGGTAAATACAACATGTGGTGCTATCTCTTCTGCAACAGGTTTTGCTTCGTAGCCTGTATTTTTCCGGATCTGAAAACTGATCAAGGCCAAGGCAATCACCACGCCAAATATCAGGAGCATTGATAATGTTTTCTTATTTTTTTTGAGCATGGGATTTCTCATCCTCGGTTGGTTTTTATTTTTTCTCAATTTTTTTCTGTCCCTGTTCAATGTACAAATTGTATAAGTTGCTGAAAGCAATTATCACACCCAAAACAAGTAGGCTGAGTGACCAGGTAACCCCGCTGCCGTTTCGGTTATCCAGGTAATGGCCCAGCATCACACCACCGACGATTGGAATGACTAGATTCCATGCAAGGGTGGATACTTCAGTAAGGAGGCTCATGTCGCCGGTCTTGTTATGCTCCTTCCTTTCGTCGGGATTTTCATGCTTTGATAAACTCATGCGCCAATATCCGAAATATCGGCCTCCTGTAAAGTCTTCTCAAGAGAGAGCCTGATTTGATTAAACTCCAAATTTGCTTCTTTGGCTAATTTTGCAAGCCTTGCTGATTGTTGATTCAGGTTGCTTTGCACTTTTTCAAGGTCATCACCTTCCTCCGCTGCCGATGTCAGGATCATCACTTTTGTGCGTGTATCAGGGTCCGGTTTTACCTCAATTGTCCCCTGGTAAAGTGCAATAAAGCGTTTTGAATCGCCCTTGGTGTAATGGACGATGCCAGCCTCAATATACGAGATCATGGATGCATGCCCGGGCAAAATACCCCACCAGCCATCAGGGAGAAGAACTCTCATGGCATTAATGCTTGTGTCAAGAACGAATTTATCAGGAGTCATGACCTGAAGGGTCATCGTTTCTGTCATGCTGTCATCTCGCTTTTTTGCCCTTCGACCTTTGCTCCACTTTCTTTTTGGTATGCTTTGATGACGTGGTCAATAGATCCTGTCATGTAGAAAAATCTTTCAGGTATGTTATCAACTTTGCCGTCCAGGATCATTTCAAAGCCGTGCAAGGTGTCTTCGATAGCGATATAAACACCTTTCCTACCTGTAAAAGCTTCAGCGACAAAGAAGGGTTGGGTCAGGAATCGTTGTATTTTGCGGGCACGTTGCACAAGTAAGCGGTCTTCCTCTGCTAATTCTTCCATACCCAGGATGGCAATCACGTCGCGCAGTTCTTTATAACGCGCCAGCGTTTCACGTACGCGGCTGGCCACTTTATAATGCCTTTGACCAACAATTCTTGGTGTTAACAACCTTGATCCCGATTCAAGAGGATCCACAGCCGGGTAGAGTCCCTGGCTGGCTAATTGTCTCGATAGTACCACCGTTGCATCGAGGTGAGAGAAGGTTGATGCCGGTGCCGGGTCGGTCAGATCGTCAGCGGGGACATAAATTGCCTGGATAGAGGTGATTGCGCCTTTTTCTGTAGAAACAATACGTTCCTCCAACTCACCCACTTCTGTGGCGAGGGTGGGCTGGTAGCCAACAGCGCTGGTCATCCTACCCAAAAGGGCTGATACCTCGCCGCCCGCCTGGATGTAACGGAAGACATTATCGATGAATAGCAGCACATCCTGATTTTCTGTATCACGGAAATGTTCTGCCATAGTGAGGGCTGTGAACGCCGCCCGGAAGCGTGCACCAGGCGGCTCGTTCATCTCACCGAATACCAGGATGGCATCCTGGAGAACATTGGAGCGCTTCATTTGCAAGTAAAGGTCGTTGCCTTCTCGCGTTCGCTCGCCAACGCCGGCAAACACCGATACGCCTTCATGAACAGCGGAGGTATGACGGATCATTTCCATAATAAGCAAAGTTTTACCCACGCCAGCACCACCTAATAAGCCAACTTTGCCGCCGCGCACAAAGGGGGCTAAAAGGTCAATGACTTTTAAGCCGGTGACGAACAACTCACTGGATGGGCGTTGTTTGACATAAGCTGGCGGTGGTTGGTGGATTCCTTTTCTTTCGATATCATCAGGAAGGGGTTCACCATTATCGATGGTTTCTCCCAGGACGTTGAAAGTTCTTCCTAGAGTCGCTTGTCCAACAGGGGCCTGAATTTGTGAGCCCGTATTATAAACAAGCATATCCCGGCTTAAGCCCTCTGCAGATTCCATTGCGACACCGCGTACAGTTTGCTCATCGAGATGCTCCAATACTTCCAGTGTAATAATTCGATCATCTAACGGAATGGTCAGCGCTGTTTGCTGGCTGGGAAGTTTTCGATCTGGAAACCGAACATCAATGACAGTGCCGACCATACGGATAATTTTTCCTGTGTGCTGGTTTGGTTGTGGGGCGGGGGTCATTGTAAATCGCGTCTTTCAATAATATCAATACATTCGGGTTGAGAAGATAGGGCTAAGGCAGAATAAATGCCTGTCGCAAAACCGACAAAGCCTTTTCGAGATCATGGGCGCTGATCATGCAGGTGACTGAAGAAACAGATGTGCTGATTCCCTGAATATTGATACTGTTGTCACCCAGGGCTTTGAACATCTGCCCCGCGATGACCTGGCTTTTATCAAAATCGAGGCTTGAAATGCACACCAGGGCAACCTGGTCATCATGGATGACGGCGTGGCTGTTAACTTCTTCGTGGATTTTTTCCGTGATCTCAATTGCACCTTCGAGATGATTTTTGTCGACACACACAAGGATGTGATCGTATTTATTGCCATCATGAAGGTTGACGATCAATTCAATATGAATGCTGGCATCGGCAAGTTCTGAAAAGTAACGACCACCGATACCCGGATGGGTGGGAATGCCGATCAGCCCGACCATGCCGATATGATCTTTATAAATTAATCCACCTGCTTCTACTTTTTTTCTATCTATCATCGCTTTTTCACCAAATCTAAAAACTTCTGAAAACCGTTAAATATAAAACAACTCATTCAAAGTGAGGACTGGGTTTTTGTTATTTTGTGTCTGGGAAATGGGGATTGCGTTCGAGGTCGTAAGGTCTTGTTCGCTAAAATGCCAGCGATCGGGAACGTATTGAAGGGCATTTTGAAGACACCATTTAAAATTGACAATTCAAACAAAATAATCTCAGTTCTATTTGTTTGGCGGCAATCGTAGCGGTTTCTTTAAACTTGCGGTTGTCTCTAAATAATTAATGATCAAATCATTTTATTGTTAACTACACCATTGATATTACCATAAATTCATTCATTGTGCTTATTTTTATGAATTTTTCCATCTGAAAATCCCTTTGACACAATCCCAAAAAATGTATCTAAGGGATTATTTTAGAATTGAATTTAGACGCAGCATAAGATTTTTCAGGCAATATCCAAGAGAGGAATTTTACTATCACAGGGGAAAATGTCAAGATCAATCTTAAGAGAGTGTTGAAAAACAAATAACAGCCTTTTTGGGAAATTTTCTTGATGATTATATAGGTAATAGCTGCGGGCTTGAGACGAGATTCGTAGGGTGGGTTGGGTAAAAAAACAATCG
>JAXHUT010000185.1:0-2407 GCA_034189405.1 Chloroflexota bacterium | reverse complement strand
GGTAAATTGCTGGAAGGTCAAACCCCCAACGGGGCAGCCAAGATCAAGATCGTCGACCCTGCCTGCGGTTCAGGTTCCTTTCTCCTGGGCGCTTTTCAATACCTGATGGATTGGCATGAAGATTATTACCTGGTGCACGACCCGGAGGAATGGACAAAGGGCAAAGACCCGGCGCTGGTCCAGACCGGGGACGGGGATTGGCAACTGACCACGGATGAAAAGAAACGCATCCTGGTGAATAACATCCACGGTGTGGATATTGACCCGCAAGCGGTGGAAGTGACCAAGCTGAGTTTGCTGCTCAAGGTGTTGGAGGAAGAGACCGGGCAGCTCACCCTGGGGTTTGAGCGTGCCCTACCCGACCTGAACGACAACATCAAATGCGGCAACTCGCTGATCGGCTGGGATTATTTTGAAGGACAGCTTTTGCCGGAACAAGCTGAAGTTGAACGCGTCAACCCCTTTGATTGGGAGAAAAATTTTCCAGAGATATTTGCACAAGGTGGCTTTGATGCCGTGATAGGCAATCCGCCTTACGTCCGTCAAGAGTCATTGGGGGACGATAAAAAATATTTCAAAGCGCAGTATGAAGTCTACACGGGTATGGCTGATCTCTATTCCTATTTTATTGAGAAAGGAATTAATCTGCTCAATCAAGGGGGAATATTCGGTTACATTGTTGCCAATAAGTGGTTACGTGCCAATTATGGCAAACCATTACGTGATTGGCTGAAAGCACGTTGTATCGAAGAGATCACGGATTTTGGTGACCTGCCGGTGTTTGAAGGAGCAACCACTTACCCAAGCATATTACGGGTTTCAAATAAAAAACCCCATATGAAACCATGGGTAACGAATGTAGAAAACCTGGATTTTAATTCCCTCTCTGATTATGTAAGCACACATGGGTACCAGGTTGACCAAACAAAATTTGAAAATGAGGGTTGGTCCTTATCAGATCCAAAGACATTAAAAATATTAGAAAAAATGAGTTTTCATTCAATCCTTTTAGAAGATTATGTCGCGAAAAAAATATTTAGGGGTATCTTAACAGGCTTAAACAAAGCATTCATAATTGATGAAGAAACAAAAAACAAATTGGAATATGAAGATCCAAAAAGCCGAGAACTAATCAAACCCTTTGTACTCGGTAGAGAAATAAAAAGATATCAGCCGATTGATCCTCAGCAATATTTGATTTTCATTCCAAAAGGATGGACAAATACAAAAACATCTAAAAATGCTTGGAATTGGTTTTCTTCAGAGTATCCAGCAATCGCTAACTATTTATTGCAATATGAGCAACAGGCGCGAAAGAGATATGATCAAGGGGATTATTGGTGGGAATTACGCGCATGCAGTTATTATGATGAGTTTGAAAAACCAAAAATAATATTTCCTGATATTTCTTTGCACGGCAACTATACACTTGATGAAAAAGGAGAATTATTTACAGTAAATACCTCATACATCATTCCTGTAAAGGATCAATTCTTACTAGGTCTTCTAAATTCAAAATTGTTTACTTTTGCATATAAAAATATTTCATCATCTTACAGAGGGGGATACCTTCGATATATTTATCAATATGTTGCCAAACTTCCAATTAAAGAGATAAATCTCAAAAATATACGTGAAAAATCAAAACACGATAAAATTGTGAGATTAGTTGAGCATATGCTTGAACTTCACAAACGCAAACCCAACACCCCCTTCGAGCAGGAACAACGCCAGCGCGAAATTGATGCCACCGACGCCCAAATCGACCGCCTGGTCTATGATCTCTACGGCCTGACCGAGGAAGAGGTCAAAATCGTGGAGGGAGAAGTAAAAGATTAAGTTTCTAAGCGGGAGAGAAGTTACCGCGCCTCAATTTCAGCCTTGGTCTGCCTGAGTTTGATACGGATTACCGTTTTCAGAAACTGGTTTTCGATACGCAGCTGAAATACCGACCTGCCCACGATATTTGGTTCTATGAACGCATTTTTCTGGGTGTTTCCGGCGGGCAGATTCCCCTGCAGAATTATTTTTACTTCTTCGGGAAAAACACCCTGGAAAACATGAGTTTTAAATCCTTTCGCCTGGTCAAGGGAGCCGGTGATATGCGCGGTTACGGCGCCAATTCACCCAAAGGGCGCAATATTATCACCAGTAACACCGAGATTCGCTGGAGCTACGCCGCCATTGAGCCCGCCGCTTTCGACCTGATTCTCTTTTTCGACAGCGGCTTAATATCACAATCCATCCGGAATATTAACACCAGTCAGTTGAAATTTGACGCCGGCATCGGCACCGAGTTCAATGCCCTGGAAACCGTTGCGGTCGGAATGCATATCCCCTTCTGGGTCTCCCACCCGGTGGATGATAAAAACCAATTTGCTTTGCGCTGGGTAGTATCGGTAGATTT
>JAXHUT010000184.1:0-16305 GCA_034189405.1 Chloroflexota bacterium | reverse complement strand
CCGGGCGTCGCTCTTTCTGGCGGTAATTTCCACGGTGAACCCCTTGGGTTGTCAATGGATTTCTTAGGCATCGCTTTATCGGAAATTGCTTCGATCTCTGAAAGGCGTATTTTTAGATTAACAGATGGTCACTTAAACGCCGGTCTTCCCCCCATGCTTGTCGATCATTTATCCGCTGCTGGTTTAAATTCTGGGCTGATGATGCCGCAATACACTGCGGCGTCCCTTGTGCTTGAAAACCAGACCCTGGCTTCCCCGGATTCTGTGAGGTCTTTGCCAACGTCAGCTGAACAGGAAGATCATAATGCCAATGCAATGACTGCAGCCAGGCACGCCAGGGAGATCATCGCCAACACAGCCCATGTCATCGCCATTGAATTCTATACTGCTGCCAGGGCGCTGGACCTTCGTTTAAGACAGGACCCTGATCTGGTTATGGGTAAGGGCACAGGAAAAGCCTACAGGCTCATTCGTGAAAATGTGCCTTATCAGCCGGGAGATGCCTGGTGGGGCCCGGAAATTGATGCGGTAAAAAAGCTGATTTTGAATAAGAAATTAACAAAAATTGGATAAAGTTGACATTAAGGATAAATTGGATTAGATTAATCATATTATGAAACCAAATGAGAAGTTTTCGAGACGGGATTTTATGAAACTATTGGGGTTGACCCTGGGTGGGCTCGCCTTAAGTGGGGACAAAACAGATCGGGTTTTTGCAGGAAGGGGTGTTTTGACGAATGACCTGCAAATAGGGTCTGAATTTCCTGCTGATAAAGCACTGGGTCGCATTTGTGCGGGGGATATTGGCGCTCATTTTGATATTAAGAGCGAACCTTATTGGGAAGCGCCAGCTGTTGGCACAGCCTGGCGGGATGATGTGTTCGAGTGGAAGCAAGAAGTGATCGCCAAACAACTTGATTCGATTCGTATCAACCAGCGTTGGGTTGAAACCGAAGCGGGTTATATTTATGCGGAATACGTCCAGAAAAGCAGGCACATTCCACAGAAGCCTCTTTTAGAGTTACCAGAAACAACAAGCGGTGAACGAGGCATGTGGGTGGAGATCGTGACCCCGTATACGGACATGACATTTGCCAGGTCACCCTCGCAGTACTGGATACGAGATGTGATTAATCCTCGTCTGTATTACTCGCAGATCTTTTGGGCTTTTGATGTTAGGACGAATCCTGAAAATGGCAAAATAGAGTACTGCCTGAAGCAGCTTTATGGCGCTTATGCTGACGCTTATTGGATAGATGCTTCCGTTTGCCGTCAGATAACACCGGAAGAAATCTCACCTATTCATCCAGAAGCTGAAAACAAACATGTTGTCGTTAATTTAATTTATCAAACATTGGCATGTTATGAAGGAGATGAGGAGGTCTTTTTCTCCAAGGTAAGCACCGGGGGGATTGGTGAGGAAGGTACATGGCTAACGCCTTTGGGGACCCACACAATCTGGCGGAAAATGGTATCAACGCACATGAGCGCAGGACCTGCTGTTGGGAATTATGATATTTCCGGTGTGGGCTGGACAACACTCTTTGATAATAACGGTGCGGCTGTTCATTCAACCTATTGGCATAATAATTATGGCACAGCGCGCTCCCATGGCTGTGTTAATGCACGTCCAGATGATGCGAAATGGATCTGGCGATGGACAGCGCCTTATGTCAATTATTATCCCGGAGAATTGACAATACAGGGTCTTGATCAATCTACTAAAGTAGAAGTTATCCACGGATAGGCGGGTTTTGATGCGTGTAGCGAATGTTTCTATCGGTTTAGCTTTCTTGGCTGGATTGGCTTCTTTTTTTTCGCCTTGTGTTTTTTCCCTGGTGCCGGCTTATATTGGGTATCTCAGTGGGCGCTCTCTTTCAAAAGCTAAAGAATTGACGTCTTCAGATCGTGCTGGAACTTTTTTTCATGGATTGGCTTTTGTTCTTGGTTTTAGTTTTGTGTTCGTGTCATTAGGACTGGCTTTTTCTGCACTAAGTCAATTTTTCTTTCAGATAAGGGACATCCTGGCAAAAGTTGGTGGGGTGATCATCATCCTGTTCGGATTGCATATGACGGGATTGCTGCACCTTCCGTTTTTAGATTATGATTTTCGATTCCAATCGAAGATAGGAAAAGGGGGCAGCCTGTTTTCATCTTTCTTGATGGGTGTATTTTTCTCGGCTGGCTGGTCACCCTGTGTTGGCCCAACACTGGGATTGATTTTAACCCTGGCGATTCAAGGTGGAAATACAGGTCAGGGCGTTTTGTTACTCAGTTCTTATTCACTGGGGATGGGAATACCCTTCCTTGCAGCTGCTTTGGGGGTTGGTTGGGTGACTGGAATCCTGAAAAAACACAGCAAAGCCATGCAAATCGCTCAAACACTTATGGGTGTTTTATTAATTATTGTCGGCGTATTATTGTTTTTGGGAATTTACCAACAATTGGTCACTGTTGAATCATTAATCGACTTTGGGATCTGATTTCATATGAGGAACAGACTCTTTACCAATAGAAAAATAATTATTGATCTCTTAATCGTGGTTGTCATTGCAGTTATGGCTGTTTTTGTTTATTACCGTGTGGATCAGATGATGGATAACCCAAAAGAATCTGAGAAGGCAGCTGCAGGATCAACTCAAAATAATCCCCAGGAGGAAATCACTCAGACCCCGCTCGAACAAGAACAGAATGAATTTGAAGCACAATCAGCCCTGGCTTTTAATTTAACCAATTTAGATGGGGCGCGTGTTGCCCTATCTGATTTTTTGGGAAATGCTGTGATGGTTAATTTTTGGGCAAGCTGGTGCCCACCATGTCGAGCAGAAATGCCCCTCATTCAAGAATACGCGGCAGCCAATCAGGAGCAATTGGTGGTTCTGGCAATCAATGCTGGGGAAGAAAATCAGACCGTTCAGAATTTTGTGGCGAGTCAAAGTTTTGAAGATTTGAATTTTTTGTTGGATCCAACAAACAGCGTTGCGGACCTTTATCGTGTGCCGGGACTTCCAACATCCTTATTCATCGACGCGGAAGGTTTGTTGCAGAGCATTCACATTGGTGAGTTGGATGAAGATTTATTGACGACATATCTAGCAGGGATCGGTGTGAAATAATGATGATACAGGTAACTTTGTTTATTTACGGCAATGACCCGAGAGTGTTACAGATTGAAAGACAATTGTCAGAGCTTCAGGGAGAATTTCCGCATCAATTGCATGTTGTGGATATTTCACAAGATCCTGTTTTAATAGAAGCATTCAAAGACAAAGTGCCAGTTCTGGATGTTGGCATGTTTCGCCTGATCAGAACATTTGACAAAGACGAAATCAAGTATGCTTTTTCAAAAGCCAATGAACGATTAAGTGAAGCCCAATCAAAGGGCAATGAAATCATGGTTCGGCGCATAACGCAACCAGTGGAGATGACCGGTGCTGATCGATTTTCACGTTGGTTTTCAAGGCATTATATGGTTTTGTTGAATGGGTTTACCTTTCTTTACTTATTTTTGGCAGTGCTTGCCCCAAGTTTTATGAAGATTGGATGGGAAAGACCAGCTAAAGTCATCTATAAAGTTTACAGCCCACTCTGCCATCAGCTTGCTTTTCGTTCATTCTTTTTATTTGGGGAACAGTCTTATTACCCGAGAGAAATGGCTGGTGTGGAAGATGTGATCACTTATGGTCAGGCAACGGGTCTGAATGAGAGGGACATTCAGGCAGCGAGAAATTTTATTGGTAATGAAACACTGGGTTACAAGATGGCTTTGTGTCAACGAGATATGGCTATCTACGGCGCAATATTTGTTTTTGGCTTAATTTTTAGCATCACGGGGAAAAAGATAAAACCATTACCCTGGTATTTATGGATTTTGATCGGCCTTGGACCCATAGGTCTGGATGGGTTTTCTCAATTGCTAAGTCAAACAGGATTAGGTGTTTTTGGTTGGTTACCGCTGCGTGAAAGTACGCCGCTTTTGCGATCTATGACCGGTTTGTTCTTTGGTTTAGCAACAGCATGGTTTGGTTTCCCGTATCTTGAAGAATCTGTACAGGAAAATCGGCTTGAAATGGCATTGAAGTACGCGATCGTAAACCAAATTTCCAAAGAAAAGATATAAAATATGCCTTTCGTTGAAAAAGATGGATTGCGATTTTATCAATTTGAAATATTTGAAGGTTTGCCTATTTTTCATGCCGTTCTGACTCGACAGGGCGGCGACAGCCTTCCACCCTTCGACAGTCTGAATTTTGGCGGAACCGTGGGGGATGATCCAAAGGCTGTTTTAAAGAATCATCAAAAGACATATCAAATTTTGAAATTTGATTTCTATTCTAGATTTGATGTATGGCAAGTGCATAGAACGGATATCGTCTGTGCAGATAGCCCCAGGGATCAGAATACGGATCACCAAAAAGCCGACGGCATTCTAACAAATAAACCCAACGTAACGTTGTTTATGCGTTTCGCGGATTGTGTGCCCATACTTTTGGCAGACCCTGTAAAAAAGGTGGTCGGGATTATTCATGCGGGTTGGCAAGGCACATCAATGAAGGTCTCCCAAAAGGCGATTGAAAAAATGAGGGACTGTTATGGATCGGATCCTGGCGATATTCTTGCGGGAATCGGGCCTGCAATTTGCCAATCCTGCTACCCGGTGGGTGAAGAGGTTTATGAGGCATTTGCTGCCAACTTTGGCGAGACAGTGGACGGCTTTTTTCAGAAGGAAAACAATCAGTTCTACCTGAACCTTTGGGAAGCAAATAGATTTCCACTCGAGATGGCGGGTGTTTCAAAAATTGAAGTCTCTGGATTGTGTACCGCCTGTCATCTGGATGACTGGTTTTCTCATCGTGCTGAAGATGGTCACACCGGTCGTTTTGGGGTTTTGATGAGTCTTGAGGAAAATTAATGTGAGAGGCAATTTAGTCGGCACTGACATTGATATTGATCAGGAGGTAAAATGATTGGTAATATCTCAAACTTTTTAAACACCGCATCGCAGAAGCTGGTGTTAAGGTTGGACAGGACGCTGGACCCGTCAAAATAATTACTGTGAGAAAAATGCTGCCTCTTGAAGAAGGGGCAACCATGGTGAGGGTTGGAACAGAAATTATCGGTTCAAGGCCAAAGGACTAGGGCATTCGCTATATAAATTTTGGAGGTATTTTGGGAATCATTATTACATTTATCAACATCACTGTCAGGGTATTAAGTTTACTGGTTTTTGTCTATTCGTTATTAAGTTTCTTCTTGAGCCCGTACAGCCCCGTTCAAAGGGTGCTTTCTCAAATTGTTGAACCAATGCTAACGCCTATCAGAAATCGTATTCCCCCAATGAGCGGTATTGATCTGAGTCCGTTGATATTGATCGTGTTATTGCAGGTAGTGGGTTCGGTCTTGGTTGCCTTGCTGCGAAATTT
Organism: Chloroflexota bacterium; assembly: GCA_034189405.1. Lineage (GTDB taxonomy): Bacteria > Chloroflexota > Anaerolineae > Anaerolineales > Anaerolineaceae > Brevifilum. The sequence continues at coordinate 10,882 of JAXHUT010000184.1, read as the reverse complement.
GAGCTGAGATTATTCCGCAAACAGGATTCTTCCACAACTTGGGCAAAACACAAGCTTGTTAGACGCTCTAATCGATTGCAGATCCCCAGGGGTCAATGACTGGCCGCAGATGCTGCATCCACCTTCTGTAACGGCAGCTACCGCAACACCGCCTTTGCTTTTCAACAATGCTTGATAGAGATTCAATGCTTTTGCTGATATTGATTGGAGCACAGCATCTTTTTCCCTGGTCAATCTTTCAAGATCGATTTCCAGTTTATTCTTTTCACCCAACATGGATGCATTTTCTTCAGAGACAGTCCCCATGGTTTTTTCAAGATCGATTGTTGCTTGTTTCTCTGCATTTTCAGCGGCTTCATAGGCAATCATGGCTTCCAATTGTTCATCTTCCAACTGGCTGATATACTTTTTAAGTGCCTCTGATTCCATTTGTAAATCCTGTAATTCTTTTGGATTTTTAATTTTTCCACCGAAAAGGGAAGCTTGTGTCCTTTTGCGTTTGATTCTTTGTGTTTCAACCTTATCCTCAATTTGGTTGAGTTGAATGCGCCTTTGTTTTACATGCGCTTCTGCTTTTTCTAAACTTTTTTGAGCATGCCTGACCCGCGAATCATCACTCAGTTTTCTTTCAATTTCCTCCAAGCGTGTGGTTATGCGGTTGATTTGGGTATCAAGTTTCTGGAGCCGGTAAAGGTTAAGGGCTTCACTCATGGGGTGCAACCTTTCGAATGTATGATGATTTATTGTTTAAGGCATGGTGTTGTTAGCCATTCTTTCAATAAATTTTATCATTAAGTTATCAACTGTCTTCTAATTGAACCGATAAAATGTCATATATTTTAGATAAATCTGGTGAAATGAGATAAAATAAGGAATATAAAATCAAATCTTTGAAAATCTAACGGGTGATCAAGGAGTACTGTCATGCCGGTTGATATCTCTCAAGTTCTTAACTTAGGTGATAAGCTAAAGACCAACCTCAACACTGTAATTATTGGTAAAGAACGGTCCATTGCGCTCACCGTTATCGCGTTTTTGAGTCGGGGGCACATTTTAATTGAGGATGTCCCAGGTGTCGGGAAAACAATGTTGGCACGCAGCCTTGCAAAATCTCTTGGGTGCAGTTTCAAACGGATCCAGTTTACACCGGATATGCTGCCGAGTGATGTCACTGGCGTCTCTATTTACAATCAAAATACACGAGAATTTGAATATCGGCCAGGGCCGCTCATGGTCCAAATTGTGCTGGCAGATGAGATTAACCGGGCAACACCGAAAACCCAATCCGCTTTATTGGAAGCAATGGAAGAACATCAGATCACCGTTGATGGGACCACCTATAAACTCCCCGAACCTTTTATGGTTATGGCGACACAGAACCCAATTGAATATGAAGGGACATTTCCCCTGCCCGAAGCCCAGTTGGATCGGTTTTTAATGCGGATTGACCTGGGGTACACATCGCTGAGCAATGAAATTAAAATTCTAGAACAGCAAAGACTGGTCCATCCCATCGTGGAATTGGACTCAGTCCTTGGTGTTGAAGAAATCCTTACTGCACAGGAAGCGATCAAACAAGTTTACGTTTCTGATCCCGTAAAAAAATACATCGTTGAGATTGTCCGGAAAACGAGGATTCATCCAGAGGTGTTTTTAGGCGCAAGTCCAAGGGGCAGTTTAGGTCTTTTTCGAGCTGGACAGGCTCGGGCAGCACTTGATGGACGGGATTATGTTCTGCCGGATGATATCAAGTATTTAGCACCATATGTATTACCCCACCGTGTTGTTGTCGGCCCTGCTGCAAGATTGACGGATATCAGCTCCGATAAAATCGTGCGAGAGATATTAGAGACTGCAGCCGTTCCTGTCGGCGATATGGAGGATGGTGAGATGTGATTAAGTTGGGCCGGTCTTTTTGGTGGTTGCTGGCCTTAATCGCTGTGAGCTTTCTGCTAACGCGAATACCTGAATTAGCCAACAACCTGATCTATACCCGGTTGTTGATTACATTAGTGATTATTTTAGTGGTCAATGGGATTTGGGCCGGGTTTTCTCTTTTGGGTGTGGAAGTTGTAAGAAGATCAAGAATATCGAGAAAACAAGTTGGGGAGATTTTTAACGAGAATTTTGAGGTTATCAATAGATCCGTTATCCCAAAAGTATGGTTAAAAATCACAGACCAGGCTGCATTGTCTGGCGTGGCAGGATCACGCATTATTACCTGGCTTGGATCGCACCAAACCCACGCTTATTTAGCCTATTCTCTGCTTGAAAACCGCGGCTGGTTTACACTAAGTCCAACCACGATTGAGTCCGGGGATATTTTTGGCTTATTTCTTGTCCGAAAATCTTTTGCTGTTGATTCAAGGCTGCTGGTCATTCCTAACACCTTTGACATCCAAGCATTCCCTGCCCCCTTTGGGAGTTTGCCGGGTGGGAAAGCTTTACGGCAAAAAACTCTCGAGGTCACGCCCTATGCAGCTGGCGTGAGGGAATTTGTTCCCGGTGATCCCTTAAAACGCATTCATTGGCCGTCGTCTGCCAGAAAACAAAAATTAATTGTCAAAGAATTTGAAAAAGATCCACTAGCTGAAGTTTGGATTTTCATCGATGCACAGGCAGCGATGCATGTTAAAGCAGAAAATATGGAAGCGCTTGGTACAAGGGCATATTGGTGGGTCAAATATTCGTGGATAAAGAAAGCGCCTGAATATACGCTCCCGCCAGATACGGAAGAATATGCAATTTCTATCGCGGCTTCGCTGGCTAAATATTACATACAGCAGAGCAGGGAAGTGGGTTTGGTATCTGCAGGTCAGAATTATTCGATTTTGCCTGCAGAACGCGGTCAGCGGCAGTTAGGGAAAATTCTGGAGACCTTGGCTGTTGTGCAAGCTAAAGGAGAAATCCCTTTTTGGCACCTTGTCAGTTCGCATATCAAACATCTGGCTCGGGGAACAACATTGATATTGATCACACCATCAAACGACGAGAGATTATTGTCCGTTGTGATGGATTTGATCCAAAGAGGCTTGGTGCCCGTAGTGATATTGATTGACCAAAGCAGTTTTGGCGGAGATCAGGATAGTGCCTCGCTGGAAAAAAGATTGACCAATCAAGGTATTTTAACATTTGTGATTGAGGCTGGGGATCACTTGAAAACCGTTTTGGAGTCCCCGAAATACATAGTCGACCCGCGCATGGTGTACCGAAGGGTCTAAAATCTGGTTATTTGCACAAATTATGGATACATTCGCATAGCCGATGTGTTTGTCCTGATATTATCAGGGAGATTTGTGTATTTAAATATGGATGATTGCGACGGAAAATTTTGAATTTTCCTAAGTAGCATAAGTTTCAATTTCTTTCTTGTCTAACCATATGTTATTGGTAAATTGGGGAAAACCGGCGGGATGTCCCTCACGTCGTACCTCCTTTGCACCTAAAGGTGTTCCGCATCGCTCCAGGCAGGAAACCACATCCCGCCCTACGAATCTCGCCTCAACTTCGAAGCCTTTCGCTTAAAAATCATTCAGAAAATTTTCCCGAAAAGCTCTTATTTGTATTTTAACACTCTCGATGCAGTTGATGTCAGTTGATTGACATGTCGACGCCACAAAGGTAAACTTTTTTGTTGAGATTAGACGTAAAAAATCCAGCCTATGGTATAATTGCGACGATCTATTGGTAATGAAAATATTACCAATCTTGTTAATTAAGGAGATTTGCATTGGCGTTTTCCCCCCTGAACTGGTTTTGGGGATTGTTTTCCCTCGACATTGGCATTGATCTAGGCACTGCTAATACAATAATAAATATTCGCGGCAAGGGTATCGTGATAAATGAACCCTCCTGGGTGGCTGTTGATAAAAGAACCCGGGATCCTGTGGCAATAGGCGCCCAGGCAAAGGCGATGGTTGGAAGAACGCCGGCGAATGTTGTTGCCTTGCGTCCTTTGCTTGATGGTGTCATTTCTGATTATGAAATCACTCAGGCGTTGTTAGAATATTTTATTGGCAAAGCGCATCAGCAAAGCATTGTGCCGCTGCCTAAACCAAGGGTGATTGTTGGTATTCCCTCTGGTGCGACTGAGGTGGAAAAAAGAGCAGTATTTGATGCTTCCATGGCTGCTGGTGCAAGACAGGTTTACATGGTTCATGAGCCCAGCGCTGCTGCTATAGGCGCCGGATTACCCGTTAGTGGTGTGTCAGGCACTATGATTGTTGATATTGGTGGCGGGACAACCGAAGTCGCGGCCATTGCGGTCGGGGGGATTGTCGTCTCTCGCTCGTTACGTGTGGCTGGTGATGAACTTGATCAAGATATCATTAATTATGTTCGTAATAAGTACAACTTATTTATCGGGGAACGAATGGCTGAAAAAGTGAAGATCGCCGTTGGTTCCGCTTTCCCGATGAAAGAAGAAAAAACAATTGATGTTCGCGGGCGTAACCTGGTTACTGGCTTACCAGAATCCATTGAAATTTCGTCTGTAGAAATTAGAGAGGCCATTTCTGGCTCGATTGGTGTAATTGTCAAAACGATTCGTGATGCTTTAGATGAAGCCCCACCAGAAATTCTATCTGACCTAATTGACAACGGTATTTGTCTGGCGGGCGGTAGCGCTCAGTTAATTAATCTTGATGAACGATTATCATCGGATTTGAGGCTACGCGTTTGGGTTGCAGAGGACCCAATGACCTGTGTTGCACGGGGGTGCGGCATTATTCTGGAGAATATGGATGAATACTCAAGTTTTTTGGTTGGTCTTGAAAGAGAACCTGTAAAACGGACCTTATCCTGATCTTTGACACATTTTCCCTTATTTTGATCTTTATTACCCTTTATTCGATTTGGGGATCGGTTACACATGAAGTTCCTGAATTCTAAGAATATCCAAACGATTGTTATTATTGTGGTTGTCGGCGGCGTATTGTTTTTAGCCTTGAGTGGGTATTTAACGCCGGTATTTAATTTATCTTTAAACCCGCTTGTTTCATTCCAGCGGTGGCTGTCCGTGCGTTATTTGTCAGCACGTGATTTTTTGACAACTCCCGGTGATGTTGTCCAATTGCGTGAACAAAATGCTGTACTTGAATCGCAGGTGACGCAATTACAAACACAATTGATTGAGATGGAAGAGCGATTGGGTGAAGCTCAAGTTTGTTTTGCCTTGTTGGATTTTGGGCGAACAAATCCTCAATATGAATACATTGCTGCGACAGTTATTGGGCGTGAAATCAGTCCATTTCTTCAATACATTATCATTGATAAGGGAACCGAAGATGGGGTGCGTTATGGGATGCCTGTTGTGACGCAGCAAGGCTTGGTTGGTCGTGTGGATGCTGTAATTGCCAGCGCATCACGCGTCAAATTGATCTCAGATGCAACTTCTGTTGTCAATATTCAATTACAATCTGCAGAAATTGAAGCGCAATTACAGGGGTCCCTCACGGGTGATTTGTCATTGGATATGATCCCTTTAGACGAAATCATTGAACCGGGCGATGTCGTACTGACCTCGGGATTGGGTGGAAATTATCCGCCGAACATTTTTGTAGGTCAGGTGCTTTCCACGCAGCAGCGTGAAAATGCTTTATTCCAGACGGCTTCGGTTCAACCGATTGTAAATTTCGAGAGTATAAACGCTGTTTTGGTGATCGATAATTTTGAATCGATTGATATCTCACCATTAATTCCGGAGCCATAGTTTTGATTTCTCACCTTGTGTGTGCGTTATCACTTGTGGTATTTTATAGTCTGCAAACAGCCGTTTTTTCTCAGGCAACGCTTATTTCAGGAACAGCTGATGTGGTTTTATTGTTTTTGGCGGCCTGGTCGTTGCAGGAACAAGTGAAGAACAGCTGGTTGTGGACTGTGATAGCTGGCGTGTTGATTAGTTTAGCGTCCGCGATGCCGTTGTTTGCACCTCTGATTGCTTATATTGGTGTTGTTAGCATTTCAAAACTCATACAAAAAAAGGTTTGGCGCAGTCCAATTATAGCAATGTTCATTGTTACGTTGCTTGGTACGCTTATTCAACAAGGTCTTTATATCCTTATACTTCAGATTTCTGGTACAGACATTCCATTGGGCATCAGCCTTGATCACGTGACCTTGCCGAGTTTATTATTGAATTTGATATTTGCCCTTCCAGTGTACGCAGTGGTCAGCGAATTGGTCGGACGAATCTATCCATTGGAGGAAGAGACATGAGTATTTTCCCTCAAAAAAACAAAAAAATTGAAAATTGGCGCTATTTAGTGCTGTTTATTCTGATTGGTACAATTTTTGGGTTTTATGTGCTGCGGTTATTCGACATCCAAATTATCCAAGGCGAGGATTTTATTGCCCAGGCAAATGACAACAGGACACAGGTAATTTACGAACCTGCAATTCGAGGTACTATTTACGATCGTAATGGCTATATCCTTGCCCAGAATGTGCCGTCCTATAATGTTGTTGTTACGCCGGGGTACCTGCCTGCGGATGAAGGAAATATACAAGAAATATTTCGGGAACTTTCCGCGTTGATTGATATGCCGGTTAGTCAGGGGGATACAGATGATGAAACAGTGCGTAATTTTACGCCTTGTTACAATGATTTGGGCATTTCTGAGATTGTTTACATCGCGACGACAAACTGGCCCTTCCAGTCTACAGCATTAAAATGTGATGTTTCCCAGGATGTAGCGATGGTTGTGATGGAAAATAGTGAGGAGTGGCCGGGCATCGATGTTGAAATTTCCTCGGTCAGACATTATCCTACGGGTGAATTGACGTCAGAAATTATCGGGTTCTTGGGACCTATTCCAGCTGTGCTTGAAGATTATTATGTTGACCAAGGTTTTGTTGCCAACAGGGATAAGGTTGGCTATGCTGGTGTTGAACAATCGCTTAATGACGTGCTAGCTGGTAGAAATGGAATGGAAGTTGTAGAGGTGAACGTGGCTGGTGAGATTGTCAGAACACTGGAAGAACCCATTGAACCAGTTCCGGGCAATGATGTGGTTTTGACCATCGATTCACGCCTGCAATCGATTGCCCGTGAAGCGTTAATTAGCGAGCTAGAGTATTGGAATAATTTTTCCGGTCGCACCATTTCGAATAATGGCGTCGTGATTGCCATGAAGCCAAAAACTGGGGAAATCCTGGCTCTGGTTTCTTACCCAAATATTGAGAATAACCGCATGGAAAGGATCATTCCGGGTTATTATTATGAGCAGTTGAGCAATGATCCCCAACGTCCTTTGTTTAATCACGCCATATCAGCAGAACATCCCCCTGGATCCGTCTATAAAATGGCGGTTGCCCTTGGCGTATTGAATGAAGGCGTTGTAACACCCGAATATGAAATCGAAGACCCGGGCACGATAACCGTTATTCAGCGATTTTATGAAAATGATCCAGGAGTACCGCGTCAATTTGTCTGCTGGGATCGTAACGGTCACGGCATGGTCAATTTTTTAGAGGGTGTTGCGTATTCTTGCAATATTTACTGGCATAAGGTGGCTGGTGGTTTTGGGGATGAAGTGCCTGACGGCGGATTGGGACCCTGGTTGATGAGCGAATACGCCCAGGCGCTTGGGTATGGCACAGTTACGGGAATCGAACTGCCTGGTGAAGAAAATGGTTTGGTGCCTAATCCCACATGGAAACGATTAACCCTGGGTGAAAACTGGGCGACAGGCGATACTTACACGGCTGCAATCGGCCAGGGGTTTGTATTGGCGACGCCTCTCCAGGTGTTGAATTCTATTTCTACCATTGCCAACGGCGGTAAATTGATGGATGTCACACTCGTGAATCAGGTGGTCGATCAGGAGGGTGAGATTGTTCAGAAGTTGACCCCCAGTGTTCGCTGGGACATTACTAAAGACCCAGTAATCAATATGTATGATGGAAATGTTGAAACAAGTGAAACAAAGAGCGTAGAGCCCTGGGTGATTGAATTGGCTAACCAGGGAATGCGGATGGTTGTCACAGAAGGTACAGCCAGCAGTTATGAGACGGACCGTCATGCTGATTTGTTCAGAAATGATTCCAGTAGATCTGCGGGTAAGACAGGAACTGCGGAATACTGTGATAACGTTGCGCAAGAACAAGGTTTATGCGTCCCCGAAGCCTGGCCATCCCATGCCTGGTATGTTGGCTATGCCCCCTGGGATGACGCTGAAATTGCCGTTGTCGCATTTGTTTACAATGGTAAAGAGGGCGCAACTTTATCAGCTCCTATTGTCCGCCAGGTGATCGATGCCTATTTTGAACTCAAGCTTATCGATTCGTCTGCTGAACCTTAAGGATTTCTGGATTATCTTTCCATTGGTATGAATAGTCTCTGTAAAACTCGAGTTTGGTTTTTATGAAACAATCGCGAAACATCTGGCAAAATTTTGATTTCTGGCTGTTCAGTGCAGTTTTAATTCTCTCAATTTTAGGAATTGCATTGATTCGCAGCTCGATTGCTGGGAATATTGAGCTTATTGATCATGCTCAGCGTCAGACAACTTTCTTGGGCATTAGTTTGGTTGTATTGTTCGTTGTTGCCGCTGTTGATTATAAGTACTGGACGACATTGATACAACCCATGTATTTGGTTACCATGGGGTTTTTATTATTTGTGCGTACGGCTGAAGCAAGATTTGGCTCTGCGCGATGGTTAGAAGTGGGAGAAATTCTGATTCAGCCGGCAGAGCTGGCAAAAATTGTGATTATTTTAACCCTGGCGAATTTTTTTGCTAATCAAAATCACCGTTTCTTAAAGTTGTCCTCTATTCTTAAAAGTGCAGTGCTGGTTGGCGGATTGTTAATTTGGATTTATCTACAACCTAACTTGAGTACATCCATTGTAATTTTGGTGATTTGGGCAGCATTTTTGTGGATAACCGGGATTAGGATGCGATATATTTTGATCGCGATTGGGTTGGTCTTGTTTGTTTTGGTGATTGGTGCCCTTACCGAATTTTCCTTCTTAGAGGTTTATCAAAAAGACCGAATAACGAATTTCTTGTTCCCGGATCCAGATGCCCGCTATGGTGAGACCTACAATGTTGACCAGGCATTGATCACCATTGGTACGGGTGGGTGGTTTGGTCAGGGGTACAACCAGTCCACGCAGGTTCAACTTCGGTTTTTAAAAGTGCGGCATACGGATTTTATTTTCAGCGTTCTGGCAGCCGAGTTCGGTTTCGTGGGGACATTGGTGGTGTTGTTCTTAATGGTTGTGGTGATCGTTCGTTGTTTTCGGATATCACAAAACGCCTCGGACACTTTTGGATCATTGATTGCTTATGGGTTTGGGATATTGATTTTCTTCCAATCGATTGTCAATATTGGTGTGAATCTGAACGTGTTACCCGTGACCGGTTTAACCTTACCCTTTGTAAGTTATGGTGGGAGTTCTTTACTTTCTTTAATGCTGGGTATTGGATTGTTAGAAAGTGTTGCTATGCGTTCGGAAAAACGGACAAAATAAATTATTTCCCGCCTTTTTTAGTCTCAATCACACGCCTGTTGTTGTATTAATAAAATTGGCAGCGAGATTTTCTTCAAGGATTTTTCAATTAACGATTGTTTTATGTCCCCAATTAAGTAAGGCATGATAAATAGACCGATTTTGAGCTGATAAATATTATCTAAAAGCCGCTCAAAAGAATCGGTTTTATACACTTGAAAGGCGATGTTGATCTGTTTTTCTATAGCCCATGATCTGATCTTCTTTTGAACATTTCTGGAATTTTCTGCAGAATCCTCATTGATCAGAATGTTCAGATTTTCACCTGTGTTCATAAGGTCTCTACCAGTTTCAAGGCTGACCCAGCCCATTGGCGAGTCATCAAACAAAACAAATATTGGGTGCCCCAATTGATCATTTTCTTCAACAAGTAATAATGGTTTTTTCCCCTCTTTAAATACCAGCCTCGCAGTAGAGCCTAATCGGTGTTTACCCAAGGGATTTGTTCCGGTCTTACCGATGATCAGAAGATCACAATTATCTGCTTCCTGGTCAATGATTTTGTGGATATTTCCGTGCAATATCTCAAATTCGCCGTGCAGACCCGTTTGGTTGGTTAATTTGTAAAAGGTCTGTGTGATCCAGCGGGATTGCACAACCATGCCGCGGGTAATCCTATCAGTGGATATTTCACGTGTGATTGCAGTGTATTCACCAACCTCCCTTATAAATGGCATATTTGCAAGGTTTAATAAGTTACTATCATGGATAAACACACCTTTTAAGGATGCGTTGTAATGATGAGCCAATTCAACAGCAGCTTTGAGTGCAGAAAAGCTGTGTCGCGAGCTATCGAGTGAGACAAGTATTCTTTCTACGCAAATGGGATGAATATCATCAGTCACTATTTTCGCCTTTGCCTTTTCCAAATTGTGTTAACCTATTTGCCATCTCTTCAAGTCGATCCTTAACCAGCGCATTGATAGTTCCTTCAGGATAATTGCCATTTTTATCTTTACTGCCTGCTGGTATCCCCGTCAGAATTTCAATACCCTCGTCGACATGTTCAACAGGATAAATGTGAAATTTTCCTGAATCAACAGCATTGATCACATCTTGTCGTAACATCAGGTGTTTTACATTTGCTTTTGGAATTAAAACACACTGGTCTCCAGTCAGACCCCGTTTTGCGCAGATATCGAAAAATCCTTCGATTTTTTCATTGACACCACCAATTGCCTGAACCTGTCCAAATTGATTAATCGATCCAGTTACCGCAATACTTTGTTTAATGGGCACATCAGCAAATTCTTTTTTGACCAAAGATACGCAGCTCCTCCCCCATTTCGTATGCTGTGCCATTTACCAAGTTGGCCCCCAAATACCTAAAGAAATGGCTGTAAGATGAGCTGCAGTCCCATCCTTGCC
>JAXHUT010000183.1:0-4375 GCA_034189405.1 Chloroflexota bacterium | reverse complement strand
CGATTCCAGAAGATCAAGGCTGAAATGCGCCTTCCAGGGCTTATGGCGTTGGATCAGATGCCAGTAGAGTTCAACGGTATAAGGGAGTTCTCCAAGGACCTTCTTGATGGCGCGTTTTTCCATAATTAATTTTCTTTATGCTCAATAGCCCATTCAAAATGTGGACGTACAGGCCCCAATCGCTGTTCAGGCCAATGGGTACCGGGTGCACCCGTCGCGTCCACGGTGAATGTTAGCGCTTTATCTTCTTGAAAATAACGACGGATGCGATAGACACTGGCATTCAGCCCCAAAATAAAACGTCCTTCATTCATTAAATTGGGGGGGATTTGGCATTTGCTGATGTAATACCCTGCAGGACGAACACTGTATTCCTGGTAAAGTTCAGGATCATCGGTATCAAATGTGGTAAAGACATATTCACCGCGGGTGGTCATCATATATAAACCGACCCTTAAACCACTGATAGCGTCTCTTAATCGATATTCAAATTCAATTGAGAAACCCTCAGCAGCATTGACGGTGTCAGCAACCTTGCCTGCCTTGTTTAATACTCGCAATGCCGCCGGTATAAAGGCATCCGATTTGCCGCCCAGCTCTTCTTCCGTCCAAAAACGCTCGCCTTGTTTGGTTAAGCCCATATTTAAATAATGATCTACAGCTTCCGGTGTCGGCGCGCGCATGACAATCTTGCCCTGGTCAAGAACAATGGTTTCTTGCGTCAAACGCAATATCGCGGACATATTGTGGCTGACGAACAAAACCGTCCTGCCTTCCTGGGCAACATCATTCATCTTCCCCAAACACTTACGTTGAAACTCGGCATCACCTACCGCTAAAACCTCATCCACAACCAGGATCTCTGGTTCAAGGTGTGCAGCAACTGCGAAAGCCAGTCGTAGATACATGCCGCTTGAAAAACGTTTGACAGGGGTATCGATAAATTTGCCGACTTCAGAAAACGCCACAATTTCGTCAAATTTTTGGTCAATTTCTTCCCGGCGCATGCCCAATATGGCACCATTTAAATAAATATTTTCCCTGCCGGAAAGCTCAGGATGAAAACCCGTACCAACTTCCAGTAAAGACCCAACGCGACCGTGGATTTCCCCATAGCCTTCCGTCGGATCTGTCACACGGGAAAGAATCTTCAAAAGCGTGCTCTTCCCTGCACCATTGCGACCCACGATACCCAGAACCTGGCCGCGTTCGACCTCAAATGAGACATCTTTCAACGCCCAAATGTGCGCCGGATCATCATATTTTCCGCTTCCCGCACCGCTGATTTTATGTTTGAAACGGCGAAAACCCATCACTAACAAATCTCGCAAGGTATCCGGACGTTCCTGGGCAAGGCCAATGCGATATTGTTTTGAAATATTTTCGACGCGTATCGCTAAATCTGACATAAGGTCCTAAACAACATCGGCGAAGGTCTTTTCCATTCGCCGGAAATAATACAACCCGCTGATTAAAAGTACCATTACCACAAGAATTGAGATCAACATCGTGATATCCGGTGGGTTTCCACCCAGCAAAGCCCATCGAAAACCCTGGATCACCCCCACCATGGGGTTAAGACCGTACAACCAGCGCCAAATCCCTTCCGGGATGATCTCAATCGGATAAACAATGGGGGAAGCATACATCCAGACCTGGATAAGGAAAGGCACCATGTGTTGAATATCCCGATACTGCACATTCAAGGCAGACAACCACAAACCCACAGCCAGTGCCGTCAGCAAAGCCAGCAACACGATAGGAATAAGCCATAAAATCGTCCAACCCGGCCAATACTGGTAATACGCCATCACAAGCAGCAAGACTACAAAGGACACTGCAAAATCAACCAGAGCGGCAAATACCGATGATAATGGAATGGCAAGCCGTGGAAAATAAATTTTAGTGATCAAGTTTGCATTACCAACCAGGCTGACGCTCGAACGTTGTAAAGCCGTTGAGAATAATTGCCAGGGAAGCAGAGCCGACATGGAGAACAACGGATAGGGTAAATCTTGCGATGGGGTATCAAGCAATATTCCAAAGATAACCGTAAAAATCAAGGTGGTCAGCAAAGGCTGCAGGATTGCCCAGGAAATCCCCAAAACAGCTTGTTTGTAGCGCACCTTGATATCCCGCCAAGTGAGGAAAAATATCAATTCCCGATAACGCCACAACTCTTTAAAATCAATCGACAACCATCCTTTAGAGGGTCGCAAATAGATTATTGGGCTTTGTTTCACCTTCTGTTGGCTGTTTTCCATAGCGATAAAATTAATCCCGATGCTCCCAATACCATTCGACGGTCTTCTGCAAACCCTCATCAAAATCTACCCTGGCTTCAAAACCAAATTTCTCTTTTGCCCGACTTGTATCCAAAGCGCGCCGCGGCTGCCCATTAGGTTTAGAAGTGTCCCAGACAAGTTCGCCTTCAAAACCTGTCATTCTGGCGATTTTGACGGCCAGGTCTTTGATGCTGATTTCAAAACCAGAACCAAGGTTCACAGGCAGTGATTCATTATATTTCTCTGTTGCCAGGGTAATGCCTCGGGCAGCATCTGTCACATAAATAAATTCGCGGGTGGGTGAACCGTCTCCCCAAACCACAATATGATCCTCGCCCGTCTCTTTAGCTTCAATACATTTTCGGATCAATGCGGGTATCACATGGGAACTACGAAGATTGAAATTGTCACCGGGTCCATACAGGTTGACGGGAAGCAAAAATATGCTGTTATAGCCATATTGGTCGCGGTAAGCTTGCGATTGTACCAAGAGCATCTTCTTTGCCAGCCCATAAGGGGCATTGGTTTCTTCTGGATAGCCGATCCACAGGTCATCCTCACTGAAGGGCACAGGGGTAAATTTTGGATAGGCACAGACGGTGCCAATCGCCACAAATTTCTCAACCCCTCGTTGATAAGCCTGATGGATTAACTGGACGCCCATCATCAAGTTATCATAAAAGAATTCAGCTGGCTTCTCCTGGTTGGCGCCAATGCCGCCCACATGGGCAGCCAAGTGAATGATGATATCCGGGTCTGAATCCGACAGCATTTGTTTAATTGCATCGGAATCAACCAGGTCATAGTCCTCAATTCTGGGTATAAAAATATTCTGTGCACCCCTGCTGCGTAATTCCCTGATTAAATGCGTCCCAAGAAACCCCGCACCGCCTGTGACACAAATTTTCTTCTCAGCCCAATTAAATGCTTTTTCCATATGCCCTCATCATTCTCTTTTTATTTCATTAACAACACGGATGCATATTCAAATTGAAAGCATCGTAAACCACTTTTTCTCATAAATCTTACACATAAAACAAAAGTTCAACTACTGAATTATAATCTCCCAGACCTGAGGGTCAAGCGAACCCGAATTCAACTAGCGCGCATGTGTGAAAACAAAATATACGAATCCGTTTTTAAAAACCTGGTTCATGACAACCCTGGCACGGCCTGCTCATATAAGAAAACCTGTTCTGCCATTGCTTTGCGTCCCATGCCAGAAAATTAACGTTTAATCTTGCGCCCTTTGGGATGAACGACCAAAGGCTTAATTTTTAATCAAAGACTCTCGTTCCCGCTTCTTTTGCTTTTTATCACGCAGCCACCCTATGATGATAATCAAAAAACTCAACAAGAGTATCAGAAGGATCATCAGCCAAAAGTCCAAGCGGGGAATAACGGGATAATATCTGCTGATATACCATTCCGTGAAAAAGGCCAGAAAGACCCCTTCCACTAATAAAACTCTGGCCAGCCAGCGGTCCTTTGTTTCTTTGACAAAATTTATCACCCATGCTGCTGTGATTGCCATCCAGGGAAGGAGGATCGTTCGGTAACGTGGGTTATCCCATTGATCACCACCTGCTCGAGCAGAGGCGACAAGGATCCACACCCACACAAAAAATATCATGTACATCAACCATCTTTTTTCCCGTGAAGCAGGCAAACGCAGGATTCGAACAAAGGCATAAGCCAAAAACGGCAACAACGCATACCAGCCTAAAGCTCGAAAAATCCCTAAACCACGCCAGATCCATGGGGCTGGGGCAGCAATTGCGGCGGGTAAAACCGGTTGAAAGATACCGTAAACAACAATGAACGGAAAATGCAGCCATGTGGGCAGGGATTCAAGCTCAAATTGTATCCTACCAGAGGCAATCAATGTCAATCGTGCATCCCAGGACGCCACTTCCTGTACCCAATTGCGGAAAAACCACACAATTCCTGCAAAGGCTGCCAATACAACAAACCAAATGAACGCTTTCAGCCAGGTTTGTTTCACTTTGGGCGATTCCATCACCCATATCCAAACTAAGATAATTCCCATCAGGGGTAATGCCACCCTGGATGAAAACAAGAAAAGACCC
>JAXHUT010000182.1:0-6395 GCA_034189405.1 Chloroflexota bacterium | reverse complement strand
CTTGAGTCCTTTTTTGGTATCTCACATTTTTTATGGCAATAGAAACCTCGCTGATTATTGCTAGAAGCACCGAAATGTTATGTTGGATAAATTTTGTCAAATTCATATTCAGAATTGTTGCCCCTAACACCACTCGGTTGCATATTTACATGCGACTGGTATAATTTAACACAGTGACTGGTCCTGTACCTGGTCAATAATGGCTGGGTGCTCGGAGACCTGCAAATAATACAACAAGGAGACGCAGTGTCATGGCATTAGAAAAAGAAGGTAAAGCAGAGATCATTGAAGAATATAAACGGCATGAGGATGATACGGGTTCACCCGAGGTTCAAATTGCGATCCTCACAAAACGAATCCAGGAATTGACAGATCACTTGCGCGTAAACAAACACGATGAAAGTTCACGTCGTGGATTGCTCAAGATGGTTGGCCGCCGTCGACGTTTATTATCCTACTTGCGCCGCAAAGACTACAAGAGTTACCTGGCGCTCACTGAAAAGCTCAATATCCGCAAGAAATAGTTGTTGTTTTTGAAACAATTCGTAAACAAACCGCAGATAAAGCAGATTGCAGAGCAAGAAGAACGACGTTCTTCAGTGTCTCCGCACAAGGCTTCTCTGCGGTAACTATTTTAAATAAGTTATTCAACCGCAAGTCGGGCATTGAAAATTGCTGAGGAAATGGTCCTCACCGGTTTTCAGTTCCTGACTGGGCGGGTAATTAGACAAAGGGAAAAATTTAATAATGAAACATGAAGCAAAGATTTACCGTACAAAACTCGGTGATAAAGATATTATCATTGAAACTGGCAAGCTAGCCGGGCAGGCTGGCGGTGCTGTAACAATTCGACAGGGAGACAGCCTTGTCTTTTGTGCTGCCACCATGGGTGGTGTGCGTGAAGGGCTGGACTTCTTCCCCCTGACTGTAGACTATGAAGAACGCATGTATGCCGGCGGACGCATCCCCGGCTCCTTCTTCCGACGCGAGGGCAGACCACGCGGCGAAGCCGTACTGACCGCACGCATGACAGATCGACCCATCCGCCCCTTATTCCCGGATGGCATGCGTAATGAGGTCCAAGTTTTATTGATGTCATTCTCAGCCGACGAAGAAAATCCACTGGATATCCTCAGCATCAATGCCGCTTCAGCTTCATTGATGATCTCAGATATCCCCTGGGCTGGACCGATCGGCGCCGTCCGTATTGGCTATATTGAAAGCGAATTGGTCGTCAACCCCTCCTTCAGTGAACTCGAAGAGTCCAAATTAGACCTGGTCGTTGCGGGCACCAAAGAAGCCATTGCAATGGTTGAATGCGGCGCTGACGAGGTCTCAGAAAAAGTGATGGTTGAAGCCCTTGACCTGGCACATAAATCCATTCAGCCAATCCTCGAAGTACAGGAACAAATGGCACGCGAGATTGGTAAGGAAAAGCGTGAAGTCCAAACTGTCGTCACGGATGAAAACCTGATCAACCAAATCAAAGACGAAATCAAGGACCGACTGCTTGAAATTGTCAACAAACCCTACAGCAAAGATAACCTTTATGGTGGGATCAGCGAGTTGAAAGACACAATAATCAAAGAAATGAGCAGCAATAAAGCCGATGAGCTTACTGAAGCCGAGTTAAAAGAATGGAAGAAAGGCATTGGCCGTGCTTTTGAAGAAGCTGAAAAAGCGATTATTCGAGAACGAATTTTGCGTGAGAAAAAACGCCCCGATGGCAGAAACCCGAAAGAAATTCGGGATATTTGGTGCGAAGTCAATGTTAGCCCCAGGGCACATGGCTCGGGCCTTTTCACCCGTGGCGAAACCCAGGTGCTGACAATGGCAACCCTTGGCACCCCGAGGGATGCCCAGGAACTGGACAACCTGATTCCATCGGATGGTACCAAACGCTATATGCACCATTACAACTTCCCGCCGTTCTCCGTGGGCGAAACCGGTCGATTGTACACCAGTCGTCGCGAGATTGGTCATGGTATGTTAGCTGAACGCGCGCTCCGCCCGATGATCCCCGATGAAAGTGAATTCCCCTATACCCTGCGGCTCGTTTCCGAGGTTTTAGCCTCCAACGGCTCTTCTTCCATGGCATCCGCTTGTGGTTCAACCCTGGCTTTGATGGATACCGGTGTGCCGATCAAACGGCCCGTTTCCGGTGTTGCGATGGGGTTGATCAAACAAGATGAAAATTATGTCATCCTGACCGACATCCTCGGAATGGAAGACCACCTGGGTGACATGGACTTTAAAGTCACCGGTACCACAGAGGGCATCACCGCCCTGCAAATGGATATCAAGGTCAGCGGCCTGACAACCGAGGTCATGTCTGAAGCCCTTGAACAGGCACGCGTGGCTCGTTTGAGCATTCTTGACACCATGCTGCAAACCATCGACAAACCCCGCGCTGAAATAAAGGATCATGCACCCCGCATTGAAACCATAAAGGTGCCCGTTGACAAAATTGGTGCCGTGATCGGTAAGGGCGGCGAGACAATCCGAGACATCCAGGAAACAACCGGCACCCGCATCGACATCGAAGATGATGGCACGATCTTTATCGCCTCAGTAGATGGTGAAGGTTACAAAGCTGCTCGCGAACGCATTGAACGCCTGACCGAAGAGGTTGAAGTTGGACGAATTTACACCGGCAAGGTTGTTCGTGTTGTAGATTTTGGCGCATTCGTTGAGATCCTGCCCGGGCAAGACGGACTGGTGCACATTTCACAGCTGGACACCAGCCATATAAACAAGGTTAGCGATGTGGTCAAAGAGGGTGATGAGATCACCGTCATGGTCACCAATGTCGATAACCAGGGCAAAATCCGACTTTCACGCCAGGCACTCCTGGAAGGCTGGACGCTTGAAGAAGCCAAGGCCCATGATAGCGGTGGAAAAAAGAGTTCCAGCCGTCGTCGACGACGATAATTTATAATATTAGACACACTAACTGCCCCGGATTAATGGGGCAGTTTTTGTTTAAGAAGTTGGGTATTAGGTATTGGGAATTGGGTATTGGGTATTGGGTGATCTGGAATTAGAAAATTTTTAGTGCATTTATTTTTACTTTTACTTTACCGGAGTGCGGACTTTAGTCCACACAGATTGCCAACTGCCAGCAGCTTATTGATCGCATCAACCTGAAGGTCTCACGCCTAAATATTTTCAAAACGAATGACTTATACCAACAACATCACCCGGAGTGCGGACTTTAGTCCGCAATTTTTGAATGACTATTAAAATACAATCAAAATACTTATTCGCTCGTCGGTAATTCTGGCATTTTGGGTCCGGGTACCCCTAAGTGCTCCGCCAGGGCAGCATGTAATGCCGTGCGATCATCCCAGGGATATTCGATGTCGCCAAAACACATCGATTGCTCATGCCCCTTACCACATGTGACCACCAGGTCACCCTTGCTCGCTCGCGCAACGGCTTTGCGGATTGCATCGGGTCGGTCCGGTTCAAGCCAGAAGTCCACCCCTTCCTCCCCACCCCCCTTCTCAGCGCCTTCCTTCATATCTGCCAATATCGAGTTTAGAGATTCAGTCCTGGGGTCTTCAGCTGTGAGGATAATCTCATCTGCAATTTGCACGGCAATTTCCGGCATTAATTTACGCTTCTCAACATCACGTAAGCCGGCAGAGCCAAACACAGCAATCACCTTACCGTCCGTCAATTCTCGAGCGGTCATCAGGGATTGCCTGATGGCATTGGGGGTATGCGCAAAATCAACGATGGCTAAAAAGTCCTGACCCAAATTGATACGCTCCATCCGACCGGGCATCGATGGAATGGTTTTAAAAGCCTTCTGGGCTGCAGATACAGGAATACCCAAACCAAATACTGTAACCCCCAGGGCTGCCAGACTGTTATGGACGTTATACCGCCCAATCAGCGGGGTTTGGATGCTAAAGACTTTGCCCTGCCCATGAACAACAAAAGAAAGGGCTTGCGGTGTATTCTCAATTTGATCTGCCCAAATATCGGCATCGTTATTTAAGCTATACGAAATCACTTGTGCTGGAGAAACCCCGGCAAGATAGGGGTAGGATTCGTCATCCTTGTTCAGCACAGCAATTTTCCTGACGTCTTTCTTGGATGCTTCCCCGCTTAACAAGGCTTCGACCAGCTTGCCCTTTGCTCTCAAATAACCCTGATAAGTACCGTGGTAATCCAGGTGTTCGTGCGTCACGTTGGTGACCGCTGCCAGGTCATAATCAACCTCTGCAACACGCTTTTGTGCCAGTCCGTGGGACGTGGTTTCCAGCACAACATGGGTCAACCCGGCATCTCGCATCTTCGCCAGGTAATGTTGAATATCAGGCGCTTCAGGCGTGGTGACGTGGAAACCCGTATCCATGATTTCTTCACCCACCAACGCATTGACCGTAGAGATCATGCCCACCGAGATACCGGCTGTCCTCAAAATATGGTAGACCAGGTTGGTCGTGGTGGTTTTACCATCTGTGCCCGTTACACCAATCACCACCATCTCTCGTGAGGGATGATCGTAAAAGGTAGCTGAGACCTTGGCTAAGGCGAGCCTGTCATCCCCCTTCAGCTGAACGTAGGGCACTTCTAAGGGCATAGGCGGCTGTGTGCCGATCACTGCCACAGCCCCATTCGCTACAGCCCTGGTGATGAATTGGTGCCCATCAAAATTCTCGCCCACCAGGGCAAAGAACAAGTCCCCGGGCTGGACCTTGCGCGAGTCCCAGGCGATGCCAGTGATCAAGGCATCTTCAGAGGTATTGCCTATCCAATCGGACATCCCCGCAAAGCAAGATTTTAGGGATTTCTCGCGCTGTTCGGCCAAAATTAGAGATTCCTTCCAACTAAATTCGTATTGAATAATATAACCCAAACAGGGATTTCAAACAAGGGTTATACATGTCATTTCAATAGCAATGACAAGCAGAAGTAGGGCGTTTCTGTAGGGTGCAATGCGATCCTGCCTGGAGTACAACGGAACACCTTTTGGTGCAGAGCCCAAAGGGCGTGAGGGTTCATCCGCACCATTTAAAATAAAAGCTTGATACAAAACAATGAGTGATGGCGGGATAGTCCTTATGCTTAATGGACTCTGGACAGCCATCCACATACCGCCCTACAATCCCTCTCCACCCGATTCATCATCCACCGAGGTCGCTTGCTCCTCATTCGCACGGCGCAACACACGCCTCACGATCAAATAAACGCCCCCCAAAGTGAATGGCGCGCTGGCGACCAGCAAAATCAACGTCCATTTGGGCGCCGTCCCCAGGCGAGCATCGATGGACAATCCCACCAGCAAAGCCACCCCTGCCACAACCAATGTCAGGCAGCCGGCGGACGCAGAAACCAGCGCATTCCGTTTAACATTCTCAACCACTGAAGACTTTATTTCGGGTTTTTGTTGGTCCATTTTAATCACCCATTCTTATTAATGTTGAACTGCTCGCCCAAGCACAAACAAGGCACCCCACAAAACCATACTCACAATCCCAAACCAGATCGCCATCTGGGAACCCAGTCCAAACAGGCTGACCACCTTTATCGAAATATCCATCACAGCGACCGGCACAGGGATTAAATCCGAAAGCGCCTGATCATAAAATCCAAAGGAAAAGATCACCTGCCCTGGGAATTCACCCACAGCATCCGCTGACACCGCCCAACTCAAATCCATCTCCTGCCCGGGGTGAAGGCTAACCTGACGCAGCCCCGGCGGATCAAGGGACATTTTTGCCAGGCTGGTTTCAACCAACACCACCTGAACAGGTTGATCGAGTTCCATGCTGTACTGCGCATCCGGTTCACGCAAAAACACACGTATCTCCCCGCGCTCACCCACTCGCAGCCAGCGCGGCCAGGTCAGACTGAGGCCATAATCCGTCAAACTGGCATAGCTCGTCCCCTCTGGCGCAGCGGGCAGTACGCCTGCGGGTATCTCCAGGGTCACAGCCTCCCTCGGCGTTGGCCATACCGCCCAGCCAATATTGAACAAGCCAAAAGCTAAAAACAACAAACTAAAGATAAACAATCCCTGTCCCAGTCGTCGGTTCTTCATCCGTCCATTCATCCAATCAAAATCAAAACCAGCATGCTCAACGTGAATAAGCAGCCGATAACAACTTCCACAGGTCGGTTCCCCCCCTTTAACGTCAAATACAGGGCAAAAGGCAATAAAATCTGCAATCCTAAAATATATAATTTTATCTTCGACACCATTTTGGTCAAATTTTTATCCGCCACAGCTCTCAAACTCCCAGCAAGCTTAATACTATTCGGGCCTTATGCTAGATAGAAAAAGCCAAATTTTTGATCTGCAAGAAATTGGGGTTTCCCAGAAGCCGATTTATGTAAATAGAGAGCGTATGAGCAGTGAGTTTGGTATACAAACGAGCACA
>JAXHUT010000181.1:0-3734 GCA_034189405.1 Chloroflexota bacterium | reverse complement strand
GCAGGTTTTCCTTTTTATGAGTTTTTTGGAAAACATATAAGAGTGGCAAAAAAAATTGGGAACACTAGGATAATGTGATGACCTGGAAAAATTATGAGGCGGTTGCCCAAGATGGTGACCTGGTGCAACTCCTGGGCCGCCGCCATAAAAGCCAATTTATTATCTTGAAAGCGGGAGACGTCTTCCAAACCCATCGGGGAGAGATACTGCACAATGAAATTATTGGAAAGCCCTGGGGGAGTAGGCTTTACAGTCATACGGGCAGCCCCTTCTTTTTGATGCGCCCTGGGTTATCAGACTTGATTACTGAGATCAAACGAAATACGCAAATCATCTATCCCAAGGACATCGGCTACATTGCAATGGTGATGGGGATTGGGCCGGGTGTTCATGTTTTGGAAGCGGGGACAGGCTCCGGTGCACTCACCACAGCCTTTGCCTTCCTGGTGGGGGATTTGGGAAAGGTTTACTCTTATGAACAGCGTGAACAAATGCGAAACCTGGCTAGAAATAATTTAAGACGTGTTGGACTGCTGGATCGTGTTGATCTGAAACTGGGTGATGTGTCAGAAGGATTTGAAGAACGAGATCTCGACGCAGTTTTTTACGATCTGCCCGATCCTCACGAGTATATTCCACAAGCAAAAGCTGCCCTTAAGTTGGGCGGGTTTTTGGGGATGATTCTTCCCACAACCAACCAGGTCAATAAAGTCTTGCCAGCGTTGATGGTCAATAATTTTGCTTTTGTTGAAGTGTGCGAGTTGTTGCTCCGCTTTTATAAACCCGATTGGGAACGGTTGCGTCCAACGGACCGTATGGTGGCACACACGGGTTACCTTGTTTTTGGTCGTTCTGTGATGGAAAAACCTGAAGACGCATGAGGCTTCGGCGTTAAATTTATGAAGGCTGGAAATTATTATAGTTATGTTAAACTTAACGAGTGAAGAAATCTCACGAGCTTTATCCCTTTATCAAATTCAACAGCATAACCGGTTTGCTGAGATTTTATCATTTGAAAACTTAAATAATTTTCGGCAGTCGGCTGTCCTTATTCCACTTTTAGAGACTGAAGGACGCTGGCACGTGTTATTAACTCGCCGTTCACAAGAATTGGTAGAGCATCGTGGTCAGGTGGCATTCCCAGGCGGTGCGAGGGAGCGGGGAGATGAAAATCTCCAATGGACAGCATTGAGGGAAACCTATGAAGAGGTTGGTGTTGAGCCACACGACGTCCAAATTTTAGGCAGTTTGGGTGATATGCCAATTATTACCGGCTACACAGTTCGTTTGTTTGTCGGAGAGATCCCATGGCCTTATAAATTAACAGTCAATACAGATGAGGTTGAAAGCGCATTTGTTGTCCCGCTGGATTGGCTGGCTGACTCGAAGCACCGTAGGATAAAATATCGCAATTTTGCAGGACGAGAAATTCCGGTGATCTTCTTTGACCCATATGAAGGTTACCAGCTATGGGGTGCCAGTGCAGAGATGACCTTGGCTTTGCTCTCTGCTTTTGAATTAATTGATTGAAGGATATCGAAACAAAAAGAGAGATGCAGCAATTTGCATCTCTCTTTGGAAATGATAAGAAATTTATTCTTCTTCTTCTTCTTCCGCTTCGAAATCATCTTCCTTCTTGCCTTTTTCGATGACTTCAGGTTCGACATCTTCGTCAAAGAGTTCGGCCAATTCGCCTTCTTCCTCTTCTTCCTCTTCTTCTTCGATGGTTACGTAAGTCACACTAGCAATGAGCTCTTCAGGATCCGTCAGGACTTCGTAGGTGTCCGGCAGATCAAGGTCCTTGACATAAATTGTGCTGTCAATGTCAACCAGTACGGTTGCATCCACCTCAATACGTTCGGGCATATCTTGAGGGAGACATTCGATTTCTAGTTCGGTGACACCAGTCACCACAACAGCAGCCATGTTAATCTCTGCAGGTGCCTGTCCGATAAGCTCGATCGGGACAGCAGTCTGAAGTTTTTCAGTCAGTGAAACAGCCATGAAATCTACATGACGTAAGGTACCATAAATGATATCTTTTTGTGCTTCTCGCAAAACGGCAGGGAATTTTTCCCCTTCCACATCCAACATGACGAGGCTTGAGCCTGTCAGCTTGTTGATGATCTTGGAGGCATCATGCAAGTCAAGCTGGATCGCTATGGGGTCAATCTGTTTTTTAGCCAAACGCCCATAAATGATCCCGGGAAGGAGCCCTTGTCGCCGCAAGGCTTTGACCTTCTTCCCTTTGAGGGTTCGTTTTTGTGCTTCTAATACAATTTGATCAGTCATTCTTCCATCCTTCGAGCGCCTCTCACCGTGGTTGCATGGGTTACCTTCGCCCTATGATAAATTTGGGTTAGTTTGCTGGATAAGCCAGCGAGTTAGAATTCTATCCGCTTGGGGGAGAAAAATCAAGCAAAAGCTGGTATTGGGTACTGGGTAATTGGTATTAGTGTGTTGGTTAAGGATAAGTTATAAGCATGAGGCTTTTAAGAAACGCTAGTATAAGCGGTGCGATCCTGCCTGGAGTACAACGGAACACCTTTAGGTGCAGAGCCCAAAGGGTGAGAGGGTTCACCGCAATATTTATAGCTTGGAGATTTAAAACCTGGAGAATGAGGTGACGACTTTTTCCTTCATGTTAATAGTTACAAACACCCTCCTTTCAACTTTCAGCTTTTAGCTATCAGCTATAAACTACCAGCTACCAGGGCACTGGAATAACACTTACCCAAAGAAAACCTAAAAAATTTGCTGATTTAGGCCAAGAATTGATATATAATTCAAGAAACTAGTTATAAGGAGAATTTAATGCTGGCAATAATCTGTGATAGTACCTGCGACATCCCGCAAGACATGATTGAGAAATACGATATTCAGGTCGTCCCGCAATATGTTATTTGGGGGGATGAGCAGTATCGGGACCGGGTTGATATCCAGCCTGAAGAATTTTATAAAAGACTCGTGTCGGATAATGTGCGACCGACCACGTCGCAAGCAACGACAGGTGACTTTAAGGAAGCCATCCAAAGCGCAATAGAAAAGGGTGCGTCTGAAGCAATTATTTTGACCGTTTCCAGCGCGATGAGCGGCACATACGAGATGGCAAAACGAGCCGCCGATGCAGCATCCATCCCGGTGTCCGTGATCGACTCCAAAGGTCCAACCATGACCCTGGGTTGGCAGGTGCTGGCTGCAGCAAGAGCCCGAGATGAGGGAGCAAGCCGTGACGAGATCATTCAAAAGGTTGCAGCGGTTCGGGGAAAAATGGTGCAGGTGGTGGCGATGCAGACATTGTATTATTTGCAAACCGGGGGTCGGATCGGGGATGCTGCTAAATGGGTGGGGACCTTGTTGAAAGTAAAACCCGTCGTGACGATTAATCATCAGAGTGGCAGGGTGGCGCCGGCAGGATTGGCGCGAACCTACAAGTTAATGGTTAAGATGCTGTATAAAAAATTTTTTGAGGGGATCGAGGTGGGAAAGAAGATGCACATCGCTGTGCTGCATGGGGGTGCCCTGGAGGAAGCGCAGAAGTTGGCTGAGAAAATTAAAGAAGAATTCGACCCGGTTGAATTGATCATCAATATTACGGGGCCGGTTTTGGGGATCAACACCGGGCCGGGTGCACTGGCTTTGTGTGGTTATACAGAGGAGTGAACGATTAGGGCACTTTTTTCGTTTATCAATTTTAGATAAAATCGGTTTTAGACTCACGGGAAAGGTTTTAT
>JAXHUT010000180.1:0-2515 GCA_034189405.1 Chloroflexota bacterium | reverse complement strand
GCCGACCTATTTATGGACGACCTTCTTGATGTACTTTGTTAGCTCTTTAATTTTGTCCTTTGGTGGGGTCAAATTGATCGCGCTTCTTTAATTGTCAATCAACTAAAATATAACGAAACAAAATTGAAGGGTAAATAATCTTATAATCGAAAAAGTTTTCACACTCGCCAATACGAACGAAAGAACGGTTGAAAAAGTCATCCAGGATGATAACCTGGATTACATCCATATGTTATTCAACAAAAATGAAGGTTTACCCGTGCACTTTTCAAACTCGAACGTGTACATGACCGTTCTGAAAGGCACGCTGTCCATTGCGCTCAACGATCAGGAAGTGCATGTTTACCATGAAGATACCCTTCTTAAGATCCCCTACAAAACCAAAATGAACGTTCAGAACCTACACGATGAAATGCTTGAGCTCCTGGTGATTAAAGCACCCGCCCCAAAAAACTATCCAAAAGGATAAATTAAGACGAAATTTCCAAAAGCACATTTGATTAAACAAAAATGCCCTCTCGGGCTTTTCTGTTTCAGGGGTGCCTGAAGGGGGTCGAACCCTCAACCTCATCATCCACAGTGACGCGCTCTAACCATTGAGCTACAGGCACCATATTCAGTCCCTGATTTTATCACATCAAGGAAGGGATGGCAAGAATTTTTCAATCTGGTTTAACAACACACTGCGTTCTATTGTCACCTGGTCACGCGTTTTGAGATTCTTTACAGCAACCAAATTCTCTTTCAGCTCATCCGGCCCTAATATCACTGCAACAGGAATATCCAGCTTATCGGCATATTTAAACTGCTTGCCAAGCTTATCCGCTTCAGGATGCACCGCAACACGATATCCAGCCTGGCGAATTTCTTCAGCAGCTTTTAAAGACTCGGGCAATATCTCTTCAGAAAAGACGGTCACGAAGACCTGTGGTTTATCGCCCAATTTCTCAGGGATCACCCCAGCATCTTGCAGTACCAACTCAAGGACCACATCTCCCATAGCAAAGCCGACGCCAGATAACCGTCTCCCGCCTACATCCGCGACCAGGTTGTCATAACGTCCCCCACCCAGGATCGCGCGAGATTCACCGCTCAACTCATAAGCCTCAAAAACAGTGCCAGTGTAATAATCCAGACCGCGAATGACTTTCGGATTGAAAGAAACGTAATCCTCAAGACCAAAGATTTCTATTAATTCAAAAAACGCCACCAATTCATCGGATTTCAGCCAGAGGTCCTGATCGTTGATCAAGGTCAGCAAACCCTCAACCTGTGTTTCCGTTAAACCCATATCCAGGGCGTAGGCGCGCCAATCCTTTTCTGAAAGTTTGTCCAATTTATCCACGACCTTAAACACACCCGGACGCAATTCTTTTGCAACATCAAGGGTAGAAAGGGCATCATCCATCAGTCGCCGGTTGTTCACGTAAATTTGCACCTGATCCGAGGAAAGCCCAGTTTCTTTCAAAAAGGTCGCAGCAACAGCGACAATTTCAGCATCCGCCGCTACTGCTTCTGACCCAACCAGGTCGATATTCCACTGGTAAAACTCCCGGGTCCTGCCCCGCTGCGGGTTTTCATAACGCCAAAATGGCCCGATGGACCACCATCGCAAGGGCAGAGGAATATCATATTGACGCTGTGCAACCATGCGCGCCAGGGTCGGGGTGAGCTCAGGTCGCAATGTGAGCATGTCATCCCCGGGTGAAGAAAATACAAAAGCTTGCTCCTTGACCAGTTCTTCACCGGATTTTGCAGCATAAAGATCAATAAATTCCAAGCAAGGACCTTCATATTCCTGGTATCCAAAACGGGTAGAAACATCACGAATAATATCAAACATCCATCGCCTGACCGCCATCCCATCAGGATAAAAATCTCGGGTGCCTTTGACACTTCTAATTATTTCTGCCATAATTGCCTCAATATCTAATACTTGTCACTCTTTCCATAGACCATTTTACCCTTTTTTTATCACTTGACTTTTTTGAGGTGAATTTTTGAAGATTTTACGATAAAATATATTAGTCTTGGTTATCTCTTGAAAAGGGCTTAATATGAAATTAACTGAAATTATCAACTTGATCGATGGTAAATTATTAACCCATGAAGATGCTTATAAAAAAGAAATCACTGGCGCAATGGGTGCAGATTTAATGAGTGATGTACTCGCTTCCATCAAACCAGAAGCCGCCCTACTCACCGGCTTATGTAATCCACAAGTCGTGCGCACTGCGTTGATCGCGGATATCCGGGCAATTATTTTTGTTCGCGGAAAGAATCCCGACGAGGAAACCATTAAAATTGCGGATCAGGAAAACATTCCTCTCATAACAACGAATCTTGGCATGTTTGAAGCTTGTGGGGTCTTGCACCAAGCTGGATTACAAAGTTATGAAACAACACCCAATAACGGTTGCCCATAAAAGGCAAACTTTCAATGACAGAAGAACAAACGCAATTCTCAGACGAATATGCCGAGAGCATTACCAGAACCGAAGAACTCGCGTATGAA
>JAXHUT010000018.1:0-2612 GCA_034189405.1 Chloroflexota bacterium | reverse complement strand
AAAATTGAAATAACCATAAAAATAAATAATAATATTCAAATCTATACGGGCTTGTGATATCTGTTTGCCGGATGCCCGTTTTGATAAAGAACATCCGGCAGTACAGAAATTAATTTAAATCTATCTTTAATTTTTGTCTTTTTGAGAGTCAAACTGCAATAATTGTTCCGAAAAATTGGTGATGCGTTTCTCGAGTTCTTGCTGGCGATAGCTAATGGTGACATCCGCCTGGGTGCGTTCAATGATACTGCGCGCAATATCCGTCCGTCGTCGTAAGCCATAGGTCATGGCATCCGGGAAATCCATGGTGACCAATTGCGCGTAGATGTCATCCATGACATCCAGCAGGCGTTCTACTTCCGTAGAATGCCCATCCCGCATGATGTCCATGATTCGGCGGCGAAGCTCACCAACAACCTCCGACATACCGTTAAGGTAGGTGGCAAATTCCACTTTCAAATCTTCTGGTGAAGGCCAGTCCTTATTCAGAATTGTAGCGACCGTGAGATGTGCTTCGCAATATTCTTTAAGTGCATCCTGTGCGTATCCGGAAAAATAGAGATCCGGATCCTGAGACAATCCCTCGCCCAAAGCGGTTGCCAACATATCTGCCTGTTTTAGGTTTTTGTATGCCAGGTCTGAGTCTTCTCGATGAATGGCCCGGATGGCGCGAGCGGCATGCCTGGTCAGATTCCGGCTCTGGGCTAAAGCTTCATCTCTGATTTGGTTTTTTCTTTCAAAGGATTGCCGGATACGGTCAGCAAGAGCGTCAAGATCGATCGGCATCAATCCTCCTCAGGGGTGGTGTTCGGCCTGAAAAGGTCATCAGCCAACGTATGCTTCATGGGCAGGCTAATTTCACCAAATTTACTTTCATACCGTTTGATGTTTTCAGACAGGGCATGCAGAAAGAGTTTCATCGCAGTGGGGGACATCACCAGGCGTGAATCAACCTCTGGTTTTAAGACGCCTGGCAAAAGCAATGAAAAATCCATAACAAATTCTGAGGTAGTGTGAGAGATCCTGACGAAATTGACATATTGTGATTCCAGGTCTTCCGGCAGGTTCAGGTCAGGTATTGGTTTTTTTTGCATAAACGCTCCAGTCTAGAAGGGGATTTCGTCCTCTTCGGGCCCTGCTGTCTCGTCACCCATATCCTCTCTGTAACCGCTTGAATCGCCACGCCCGCCAGGTAAAAATTTGACATTCAACGCGTGGAGATCAAATGAGGCGCCGGTTGTACCGTCGTTGCGTGTGTAGGTACGCGGCCCACCAGATTGTGGATCTGGTCGCAATCGACCCACGACCAGTACTGGCCTGCCCTTCTTCAGATATTGATTGCAAGCTTCTGCCTGTGCGCCCCAGACTGAGACACGGAACCAAGTGGTTTCGTCCACTTTTTGTCCGTCGTTGGTGGTGTAGGAGCGAGAGGTCGCAACCGAGAAATTGGTGACGGCCTGGCCACTGGGGGTGAACCGCATTTCAGGGTCTCTCCCCAGGTAACCAACGATTGTGATTTGTTGAAACATGTTAACTCCCTTTTCTGTGATGGAATGGACAATTTCTATTGTACATCATTTTTTAATAATTTTACTACCAATTCCTGGCATACCATTGAAGATACTGCGTCAAATGTGCTGTCCAGTAAGATTCTGAATGACCGTTATTAAAGAGATGCCATTCATGGGGAACGGCGTTTTGATCCAACTGATTTGCAAAGCTTTGAGCTGACTGCCATTCTGGGTCATTCCGACCGATATCAATATAGAACAAAGGTAAATCCTCTTCAGGGATTTGGGAGATCCAGGTTTGAATATGTCCGACATCGGACTTGAACAACGGCAAACTATGCGCGCCTACTTTACTGAAAATTTCATAATGCTCAAATCCAATTCTGACAGACCAGGCAGCACCTCTTGAAATACCACCAATCGCTCGGTATGTTTTTTCAGACAGAGTGCGAAAATTCGCATCGACATGTGGGAGAAGATCATTAACGAGGACATCATCAAAAAGGGCTAATCCCGGCGGGTCAAAGCGAGCTTCCAGGGGTAAGACGACGATAAAGGGTGAAACTTGGCCAGATTCAATCATGGCATCCAGATGGTCTGCTAAACCCAGGCGAATCCACTGCTGATTATCATAAGACAAACCATGCAAAAGGAAGAGCACCGGGTAATACTGTTCGGTGTTTGAATCATAACAAGGCGGCAGGTAAATTTTATAGAAGAAATCAGCCGCCAGGGTAGGGCTGTAAAAATCAATTTCTTCTATTGAACCACCAGTAGAAAGACAGTTCGTGGTGGGTGTGATCCGCTGTTCATTTTGTGGTGTGACGCTCACCTGAGGCAGTGTGGGAGAAACTTTGATGCTTTTAGTGAGGTCAATTGGCGTGGTTTGTGTCGGGTTTTGTGAAACGGGCTTGAAGCTGCATCCCAGGAGGAACAAGAGACAGATTAGCGCTGCTGTCAGCAGTACGAAAAATGGGGTTAAGGTTCGTGGAAAGGCTTGACGTTTGGACATAATTGGGATTATACTCTTATCTGCCGGGGTGTAGCGCAGACGGCCAGCGCGCCGCGTTTGGGACGCGGAGGTCGGCGGTTCAAGTCCGC
>JAXHUT010000179.1:0-6505 GCA_034189405.1 Chloroflexota bacterium | reverse complement strand
GGCCAAAAATATACTTTTTCAGATCTTTGAAACCATAATAACTATGGGGAATTTACTTAAATAACGGAACCGATCTTTGTTGTCCCATCCTATAATTTAGATTATTAATCTGTCATTTTATATCAACATCAGGAGACGTTATTGATTAAGCTTAAAATCATTTTTATTTGTCTCGGAAATTACTGCCGTTCACCAATGGCGGAAGCGATTTTCAACCATATCGCTCAAAAAGAAGGAACGAGCGACAGATTTGAGGTCTCTTCAGCGGGTACGAAAAATTGGGACGTGGGTTTGCCTCCTGATTATCGTACTCGAAATATTTTAGCTGAACATAAAATTTACCTGGATCCTGACAAACGGGCACAATTAATTACTGACCAGGAAATCCACCAGGCGGACTATTTGATCGCTATGACCAAAAGAATTGCAAATGACCTGGGCAATCGATCGAATGTTTTTCTACTAATGGATTTTGTTAAGAACGCGACAAGTAATGATATTCCAGATCCTTACCCTACTGACACATTCCCACAAGCCTTCCAAATGATTGAGCAAGGCATAAAAGCCTTTTATGCGTACCTCATCGACACACAAAAGAATTCAGCCGTTGCCAAGTAATTAGTTGTTAGTAATTTTTCCCCACTAGAAAACCAAACCATCCGATAGATATTGGTATAAATTCTTGGTATATTTCTTAATTTAACCAGATCACTCCAAGGAAGAATAAAAACGGGTTCACTAAAATGTTGTAGAAAACCCCCAGCGTCAAGATTTAATGGCAATGCCATTCGGGCTTAGACGCATCAAACCACAAGCAATGTTTTTTTATCTTTGGCTCTCATGCGGCAGGTCTGAGGTTGGTACAGTTAACCCTTCAGGCGACTACGGAATGTTATCATTTGCCCTATTGAGACATGAAGTCTTTCCTCTCAAATTAGGCAGCCTGAAGGCTGCACTCCGCGATGTGGGATATTCTTTGCAATCTCCGGAGTGCGGGCCCTGCCTGGAGTACAACGGAACACCTTTAGGTGCAGAGCTTGAAAAGCGCGAGGGTCAGCCCGCAGAAACATGGCTGAGGTGAGGGTATGCCTCCCTTCCATTATTTTTCTAAAGGGGATCAGCGCTATGACAGCCCAATAAAGCATTTATAAACAAACTTTTAGCACACCCTAAATAGGAAGGACGGAGAGTGAATTTTCAAATTGTATTAAAAATACTCGAAGCTAATAATCATTCGTCTAATCATCCATCATTTTCAGAATTAATTTTAAACTCACCATCTTCTTCAACGATATCAGGTGAGTCACTGCTTTTAGTCGTTGATTTTCCCTGGTTCAAACGCTCTTCCAATGGCGGTGCAATTTTGTAGGTGTCTCTACCAGAAGAAACAAAGCTCAATTTAACAACTTTGTATTTGATCAAGATCAACAACACACCAGCGATGATCATCAAAATTGCCACAAATCGAGAATAACTGAAAGCTGTTCCGGGAAAGGTCGGTTGGTCCGGTCTAAAAAATTCAATGATATTTCGCCCCAATCCAGCCAAAATAAGCCATCCACCAAACACCACACCGGGTTTCATCTTCTCCTTATACCGTCTGCCTAAAATCAATAAGATTCCAATTGCAAAAAGATTCCATATAATTTCGTAAGCAAATGTCGGGTGAAAGCGGGTTGTTTCCAAAGGATATTGCGACAAATCATTCCACGGTGCTAATCTGTGCATAGCATCAATTTTAATACCCCAGGGTAATTGTGTTGGTTGACCGTAGAGTTCCTGGTTTATAAAATTCGCAGGTCGGGCAATCGCCTGACCCAACAACAATCCGGGGGAAACCGCATCAAGCGCCAGCCACAGATCCAAGCCCATTTTCTTGGCATAAAAATAGAATGCAATCGCTCCGAACAATATCGCGCCAAAATAATGCAGCCCACCCTGCCGTAAATTTATGATGGAGATAGGGTCTTGCATATAGCGCGTATCGCCGCCCAAAGTCACATTTGCAACATACCATAATCGTGCGCCCACAATCCCCGCTGGCAAGATCCATAACAGGCTGTCCCATATATAGGCTGGATCCTGTCCTCTTCTTTCAAACTCGCGAGATGTTAACCACGTCGCAATAACAACACCTAACATCACTAAAACACCGTACCAATATAAAGAAAATGAAAATTCCCCAATATTAATCGTGAAGATTGTGGGATCAATCATATAATTTTTTCTCCTTCTTGTTTTTATTCAATATAACCTAAATCTCGAAGTCTTTGCTGGATAATATCATCCTTCAGTGAAATCTTTCGTCTTTGTGATCCGACATGATGTGTTTCACTCACATCCATGTAGGCGTCCAGTATTTTGCTTAACTTTTTTATCCTAATTTCATCTTGATAGGGATTATGTTCATGGGGGTCTCCAGCTAAATCAAATATGACCTTGGATATGCCTTCAATTTCGACCATCTTTTGATCACCATTATAGACTGCGCGATGGGTCGCATCAGCCTTATGTTGGTCAATCAAAGCTGGTGAATAGCTGCGCATGATGGTCAAGGCATTCTCAGGAGCATAAGCCTCAGAAATCACATGCCCTGGACCACAATATTCACGCGAGGTCATCCTCAGCAAACTGCGACATTTAACATCAACCTCTTCGGCATAAGGCATTGCCAACGTTTCAAATCCAAAGAAATCCATGATGGTGTAAAACAATTGCGTGATGGATACCCTTTGCTCAATTTGTTGACCACCCATTATTCCAGGAACCCGCAAGAATAACGGAACACGAATTAATTCCTCGTGACATCCAAATCCATGACCCATATAACCATGCTCACCCAGCATTTCCCCGTGATCTGCCAGAAAAATGACCATGGTGTTATCACGGTGATAATCAGAACTGACAGAATCAATCAATTGTAATAATAAATGATCCTGATAAGCCACTTCAGCGTCATACATATACGAAAGCGTCGTTGATTCAATATCGCTTAACGGTTCTACGAGAGGGATCAACCACTGTCTCGCGTTTCGATTAAAATCACGCATAAAATGCTGCGCTTCAGGGGTTTCATAAAAAAAGGGGACGAACTTTTTCACAAAATCGTCCGGAGGCGCATAGGGCATATGCGTTTCCATTAAATTAAGGAAAACAAAATGACCGCCCTGATTCTGTCTCTCGATTTGTTCAACAAAATTAGATGTCTCTCTGATCGATCTCGCGGTCATCCCTTTAAAATTGCCCGCACGCGTCCACATTGGCACAAACAATGGGCGTAGGGCAGCCAGAAAGAATTCGTTGGGTGATGCAAATGCGTTTTGAATAGGATAGGATAAACGCCGTAATAATTGAGTATATTTGGACCATAAACTGCGGAATGGCTGCCAAATCCCGCCTTGTTCTTTCTGCGGCGTTGAGGGAACAACCCCGCAATAATTATAAAATTGATCGAATCCTCTCTTGAATCCGTTTTGCAGCACACCAACTAAAGGATTATTACAAAAACCCGTTGTCCGTATGCCGATATGAGAAAGCCTGTCTGCCAGGGTTTGAAATTCCTTTGGTAAAACATCATCAGCCTGGAGCGTCCTGTGAACGACAGGCATTTCACCACTGAATAAGGAAGCATGGGACGGAATCGTCCACTGACCCGGCGCAATCGCCTGCTCAAAGAATAAGCTTTCAGAAGCAAAACTATCTAAATTAGGCGTGGTTGGGCGTTGATACCCATATGCGCCGATGCGATCAAAACGATGGGTATCCAGCACAACCATGATCACGTTCTTGTCTTTATTCTTCAAGAGTTATCCTTTTTCCCATTTACCATTTATCTTTTCCCGGTAAAGGTCAGGGTCAACAACCTCAACCATTAAACCTGGATCGACAACATTATCCAGGAATTGAGCCACCCGCTTGAATTCAGATTCCGGGTTTCGCAATACGTCATTATAACTGATGGTTATCACTTTCAACGCGTCACTTTTGTGAAGAAATGACTTTACTTCTTCCAGATGTGCCAAAAAATGTTGACGCAAGTTTTCGTCAGGTACAGGCGCCCCCCGGTCCTTACCACTTTGTGACAGCATCCGTTTTTGTGATTGTAAGATTTCGTCGATTTCCCTTTCCATAAATACAATGCGATATGGGTATGTTTCAGGCAGGTACTCAAGCAATGCGGATATGATCTTCACAGCCTTTCCTTCAGCAGATATCAGCCATTCTGTATCACCCACAGGGAGTTTCTTAACCCGTTCAAACTCAAAATAACCTTTGGGATTATTCATGTCTGGTTCACGAATGCCATCAACCAGCAATGGCATCCCACCTGCGCGCAGTGCCGACATCATCATAGATGTCCCTGACCTTGGTAGGCCGGAGACAACAGTGATAAAATCCTTAGCACTAAACAGCCTTTTCATAACTGAACGAAGAGAGGTCATTCTATTGGAAATTCAAATGACGGTGATCGCCAAAACTAACACCGCTCATATAGTGAAATGCCCATTGACGATTTCCTTCAAGCGCCTCTGTTTCTCCCGGTAAGAAAATGATCGCCTTTGTCAGGGCTTTTAGTCGACCAAAATCTTTGAAATTTTTCGTTGCGGGAATCACATTTCGCCACGTACCGGTGTTAATGTAATAGCGTTCCTCCCCCTTTTGTGCGGATATCAGGGCGACTTCAGAGAAATGAGAATGCCCGCTTATGACACACTTACACCCTGATTTTTTGTCTCTTATCAAGGCTTCTTTCTTTGCCCATTTAGCCATGGATTTTACTTTGATTGATCTGGCTACGATCTTCATAATATGTTTTATCAACCAGTAAGGAATACCCTTCTTGAATAATCCGGACTTCAACAAGCCCATCAACAGCATACGACCAAACCTGCTTACCGTTTGCGATTGTTTCAGTGTTTGGTTGAATAGTTCATGTCCGCTCAAGGTATTAACAATTTGAGTGAATAAGGGTTTGATAATTTCCCAGGTATCTTTCTTTTTAACCCCCGGGGTTGAGAACAAATAAGATAACCAGGCTGTTGTCGGTCGCACATCATCAAATTCCATCAAACGCTTATAAATAGCCAGCAAGGTCTTGTCGTTCAGGATCGCTTCCTCGCCATAGGCTTCAACAAACAACCAGGGAAGCGCAGCACCGAACTCACTGGTCGTGATATCACCGAGACTGGATTGACGATAAAATTTATCAGGAATGTATGTGGGAATTTCCTCCAATTTTTCAACGTTCATTGAAAAATTACTTGGATCATATTCATGCCCATGTCTTATCAAACAAAAAGGCTTGGCGTCCTTATCATAGATTATGAGATAATGGTCAATCGGCGAATCTGACTCATCAAGACCAAACATCTTCCGAAATTGATGCCGTGTTTGGGGTGTCGCGTTGACAAGACGGTCATGATTCCCCAAAATGACGTGCAATTCAACATCCATACTGAAATGCTCGTCTAGATTCCTGAAGAGTGTGAGCGTTTCAGATACTTTATCCTCTTTCCCAATGGCATCGAGGATCTTTAAGATTGTCCCTTCAGCCTCAGAGCCGGGTTCAACGTCATCATTGTTAAGATAAGGCCGCTGTCCTTCATCCAGCCAGATTTCAGATCGTGATATTTCTAATATATCCCCGGCTAAGACCAAATCAATCTTTTTAATCTGATTTGCTTGTGCCAATTGATTAATTTCTTGAAAGTAGGATTGATAAGCTTCAGCCGGCAGATTACGATTAAAACGATACGGCCCAACTTGGGTCGATTGGGCTTCGGAAAAATGTAAATCTGAAAGCACAACTAACATCAATACTCCACAACACGAATATTTATCGAACTATAAACAACTAGTAGTCATATTACCCCCAAATGATGATCTCATTCGGGAGGATTGAGCGCTTTCTCAAAGGCTGATCGCACATCTGTGATATCCTCGTCGGTGATCCAGTAGTGGCAAACCATGCGAAAATGATGAGAACCCGTTATTCCCGCCAGAACACCTTGCTTTTTTAAATTCTCCGAGCAAGTTTTTGCAGTAATCCCCGATGCAGGATCCAGCTTGATATAAACCATATTGGTGTTGGGAGAGCCCTTATCTAACGACACACCTGGGATGGATGACAAGGCATCTGCCAGCATAGCTGCACGCCGATGATCTTCTGCCAGCCTATCCACCATTTCTTCCAACGCAACAACGCCAGCTGCTGCTAAAACGCCTGCCTGCCGCATCCCGCCGCCTAACTGCTTCCTTATCCTGAGCGCTTCTTTAATAAATGCCTTACTTCCGCATAAAACCGAGCCAACCGGGGCACATAAACCCTTGCTCAAACAAAAGGTCACAGAATCGACCCTATCCGTTAATTCTTTTGCTGCAACACCCTGGTCCACAGCAGCATTGAAAATCCGGGCACCGTCAAGATGAACAGATAATCCAGATTGATGGGCAGCATCTGCAGCTTGAAACATATAATCTCGTGATAGCGATACACCGCCGCATC
>JAXHUT010000178.1:0-5128 GCA_034189405.1 Chloroflexota bacterium | reverse complement strand
CTTCTACCGCAGCCCTCAGATTTCGCCCTTCTTCTTGGTGAATTTGGCTCCGTCTGCGCCGTTGAGCAACATTCACCTGGGCTTGCGTAAATCGTAAACGATGTCTTGGGTCCCGTTTGCCTGGTCTGGCAGGACAGGCTTTAGAGAAGGGACAGGTTTGACAAGTGTCTTGGTCAAAGTGAGCCACAAAGCTCTTGCGCTGATTGCTGTCTCTGATCGTCACTGTCTGTATCTGCGCTACATCGTTTTATCGCAACGCATCATCTGTTTCCGCACTGCCATAGCCCCCGTCCGTGTACAACGTGTCCAGCTCTGTTCGTTCTTTGAGCTCGGTTAAGTGCCTCATCCAATAATTGGGTGTCATCTACATTGCTGGACACCACCTGGACTTTGGTGACACTTCCACCTGTGCTGCAAGTCCAGGTGGAAGTTGTAATTCATTGTCAGGGTAGCAGGTTTCGGTGATGTTAGCCGTGTATCCCTGGAAACCCTGGCCGCGCTTGTTGCGATAAGTCGCTTCCAGGTCATCCGGCGATTGCAGACTACTGGCGCTCAATTGATCGTTGGGCTTGCTGCTGCAAAGAGGGTTTACATAGGTCATTAAAGTGATTGGGATTTATTGCTCATTTGGATTCCCTTTTATAGCATGTAAAAGCATTCGTGGCGTATTGAGATCATAAGTTCGTCTTTCTAAATCTCCATATACATTAAAAATACTAAACCCCTCTTGTTTCAGCACGCTAATAATTTCTTGGTATGTAAAAGCCCTTAACGAAGTTTTCCATTTTATGACTGCCCCATCTCGTTTAATGAAGACGGATTCGGTATTAAGTCGCCCCTTGTAATTATCGAATTGTCGTTTTTCAAGATAGTAACCCGTTTTACGCTCTACCCAATGCGCAGGTTGAAAATGGCGCAAAATCCAGTCACGATTAAAAAAATCCAGTATAAAATGACCATCCATCTTTAAAGCCTGGTTGACCGCTTTAAACACAGCATAATTTTCATGATCTTCCTCAAAAAAGCCCCAAGCGCCAAACATGATAAAGACCAGGTCAAACTTATTTTCGAAGGGTATATCCCTCATATCTTTATTGATCCAATTAATGGATAAACCTAATCGTAAAGATTTTTCAACGGCGATTTTTAAGAAATCAGAACTAATATCCAAGCCAGTAACCTTATATCCTAATTCAGCAAGCCGCATTGAATGACGACCAGTACCACAACAAAGATCAAGAATATTAGATTGTGGCGGAATCGATGCCACATTAATTAAAAATTCCACTTCTGATTTAGTTACGTCGTCATTTAATCCATATATATTTTCGTAGTCACCGGAAAGAATTGACGGCGTTTTTTCCCACCATTTCACATTTCCTCCGATACTTTCCAAAAGTTTAACACGCTGCGTTTCATTCTAAATAATCGCGTTAGTTCAACTAAAATCTTACCAAAGTTGAATCCCAGGAAAATCATCTTGATAAGAAGGCTTATCCTAATAGGCAATGGTTACAAAACACGCTCACCGGTCGTGACATAACGGGTCAACTCACTGACACTGAGGTCTTTGATGCCCAGTTTGCCCAGTGTGCGCCCTTTTCGCCAGTAATCCGTGCTGTGCAATATGCAGCCAAGTCGGATAATGGCATTGATCCCATTAACGGATACGCCGTATCGTTCACCCAAAGCAGCAATTGGCACCAGACTCATGGGGACATCCTCGGTTATATAGCGATGCTGAAGGGTGCTTGGGGCATTGATGCCATAATATCCAGTTTGATTCTGAATCGCCTCATA
The DNA here is from genome assembly GCA_034189405.1 of Chloroflexota bacterium. Taxonomy (GTDB): domain Bacteria; phylum Chloroflexota; class Anaerolineae; order Anaerolineales; family Anaerolineaceae; genus Brevifilum. The sequence continues at coordinate 3,328 of JAXHUT010000178.1, read as the reverse complement.
CAGCGTGTTCCCCTGAACATTATAAGCCAGGGACAACCACTCCATCGAGGTCCGTCCCCGAAGTCCCATTGCCGAAGCAACAGTTACCCGCTCGCGATCGATCACTTCGAGGACCTTTGCGACAGAAGGTGTGACTCCGTCCACGTAAAACTGGAAATCACCCCGGGTTGATTCAATACGTCCAGCGTTGAGGATGGTCAAAGCAGGATGAAATACCGCCCCCATATTATTCAACCCCGTCTGTAAAACATTAATCCCGTCAATAAATTGCGGATAGACATTTTTTATAGCAGATAAGGCAATCGGTGTGTCAACCGCTGGTAATGCTGCCAGGGGAACTGCTTCTTTGATTCGGAAAATACGTGCCTGACTTGGGCCTTCAGACCGGCTGGCATAAATAAAAGTCTCTGCCTCTGCCAGAATAATCCGGCAATTACAACCACAGCGGTCAAGGGCTTCACGAAACTCGATTGTGCCGCAAGTGCGTCCTGGATGAAGAATTATAATCTGACCATCGGTAAGGTAAGGCGCAACCAATCTGGCAATATCAACATGCCCGGAAGAAGGTATCACTACCATTATGACTTCCGCGTCTTTTATGGCTTCCTCAATATCATCTGTGACTTTTGAAAGCGCACCAAAGCCATGGGGTCCACCTTGATAACTTTCCAGGTCAATACCACCACGCTTCGCAATCACCTCAATGTGACTCATTGTTCTATTGAAAAGTGTCACATCCTGACCCATAAGTGCCAAGTGGGCAGCCATCGCCTTGCCACCATTTCCAGCCCCGATTACAGTCATTTTTTTAGCAGTCATAAAGCCTCCTTTAACAATTTACTTATGCGTTCTTCTTCGGATAAAGATTCCCCTGATGAATTTACAGCCTGACTCGCACCTTCCACGATTCGGGTACGGATTTTTCCCAATGCAAAAGGATTGTTTTTTAAATGGGGAGCATCAAGAATGCCAACCCTAACGGCTTGGCCCAGCACCTCTGGTTCAATCAAAGGATCCTCAACTGAATCATTAGCGAGGTCTCGAATAGCGCCCAGGGTCACTTGCACCTCCTGAACCAGCCTTTTGATACGTTTTTGTATTGTCGGATCGCCTGTCATATCCGGCTGACCCTTGATTGCATTCTCAATGGCCTGGCGAGCCATTTTACTGGCTGCAATCACATCATCTGCTGTTGCGGCATGATGCGCTTCAGTATGGCCAACAATATGCACAATGTGCGGTTTAACTGCCATTTGTAAGTAAATACTGGCAGCCAGATGTGCACGAGCCGCATCATCCCCCAGGGGGTAACTCAATAAACCTGTACGGGTCTCACGCCAGATGCGGAAGGTCTCATCCTGTAAGGGTTCCGTAATGGCTAAACAAGCCAACATCTTTGCCAGGTCCATCGCGTCAGACGTCCCAGGCGGGGTGTTGAACATCATCTGTGCAACATAATCTCGCACACCAAAAGCCTTAGCATTATATGCAGATAAATAAGCCGACACGACAAAAATCACATCAGGGGCATCTCGAATTCCCCAGTGATGCGGCTCATTAAGTTCAACGGGGATATCACGTCTCCCGTACCAAGCCATCACCTCCTGGTGTTTACGAATACTCTCTTCCAACGGCCAGGGACCTCGTCCATCCATCTGATTAAACCAGAAAATGGGGATAGCGCACCAGGCAATATTGATGGTTTTGCAGTACATTTCTGCCAGCCTGATGAAATCGTCTGTGCCCGAATAGGTACGCATCAATGGGAAATTCCCGCGCCGACTGGCTTGATACAATTCCTGATAGTCCTCGGCTGAGCGCACGGGCACTCCTCCGGCGCCCTTACGGCGCGGGTTCTGCCGATCAGGGTGAAAAAAGTTTTCCTGTGCATCCTGGTCGATTCCCAGAGAAATCACATCCAGGGCTTTTGCCTCCGCAATTCTACGGATTCCTTCAAGACTTGCTGCCATGGTCGGTTGACCAAAATGATGACGTAGAATGGGATAAGGCTGCTTCCAAAGGATTCTTTCGATTGTTGTTTGTGGGTAGTCTTCTTCTCGAACAGCGCCGGGTTTTTGACCGCGCAGGTAATTTAAAATGTCCTCAATGGGTTGGTTTCCATCAAAAACAGCATCAAAAAAACCAATGGCACTGGCACGTTCTGCGACGGGTGGCGTGCCCCCAAAAACAAATTTCACGCCTTGTTGATGCAGTTCATCGGCAGCCTCAGCAAATTCGCCCAACAAACGTTCGCCTGTCTCCGGTGTCAACCGATAAGAAACGCCAACGAGCGTTGCTTTTTCTTTTCGAGCTGCTTCAATCAAGGCATCAGGTGAAACAGCAGGGCCTAAAAATACGGTTCGCCATCCCGATTGTTCAGCCAAACGCAAGAAATTAATCACTCCAGCGACATGAACGCATTCACCAATTGCGCCAGCAACAAGAGTTTTCATGGCATCCTTCCTTTGATTTAAGATTAACTTAACGACTGGGCTTATACGGCCAGTGTTCCCGGGGACCTACATGCCCCCAAGACTTTCACATTAAGGTTCCCCTGTTTATTATATATCATTTTTAAAAAAGTGATGGTGGATGATTCATTATTGACCACAGTTAACCTTTGCTGTGTCCCCAAATCACTTTGCATTGAGCGATCTACCTCAATGTATCAGATACCATCCCCTGAAAATGCATACTTCTGCCCGAAGCCTTGGAGAAAACGAGGGTTAACACACCCTATCCATTTTTAAGGCAGATACAACTTCTGAAATCCGCCAGAATCGCCATACAGTTCATGGGCATCGCAAGGGGTAAGCATCAACCAGAGCGCACCTCGCACTCATCCAGTAAATGCAGGATGATCTCTTTGATCCATTTTCCCAAACCCTGGCCCCTGAAGGCTTGATCGACAAAAACATCCGCTAAACAGGTAAATGTGGCTTTATCCGTCACCAAATGAGTGAACCCCCCCTGTCTGCCAAGATGATAAATGCCTAAATAGACTGAATTTTGTAGGGTGCCATCGATCGTCTCCAAAGAACGCCCTTCCGTCCAATAAGATTGTTCTTAAGAAATCATCAATAATAGCCAAATGAAGACGTTCTTTGTCAAAGCTTAACAAAAATCGCCGCGTTTTTCTTCCTACAGGCGGTCCTCTGGCTGGTATACTTTCTCCAATTTAAAATCTTTCGGGATTTCAGAAATAATATCCTTAATCCGAACCCCGTCTTTATAGAAAAAATGATAATGCTGTGGGGGCTCACCTGAAAGGATCTTCGGTAAGAAGACATGGATGTTGTCGACAACCTCCAGTGCAGTACAAGCCCAT
>JAXHUT010000177.1:0-2527 GCA_034189405.1 Chloroflexota bacterium | reverse complement strand
TTTATTGACATTATGTGGATAGTGAGCAGGTATTAGCAGTATGGAAATTAAATTTTGCTTTACTTTAGGATTGTGTAAAAATCTCTATTCACTATTCACTATTCCCGATTTTTCAACAAAAACTGCCCCAAATCCATTCTTAGGGCAGTATCAATCTTTAATCGGAATGAAGATTATTCTTCTTTTTCTTCGTCTTCGCGCCTTTTAGCTTCGATGATATCCTGTGCCAGGTGCTGCGGAATCATTTCATAATGATCGAACGCCATGGTGAAGTAACCACGGCCGCCGGTCATTGAGCGCAGGATGGTGGTGTAGCGGAGCATCTCCGCCATAGGCACGTTTGCCCTGACTGTTGAGCGTCCTTTTTGTGTGTCCATTCCCTGTACCCGGGCACGACGGGAATTCATATCACCGAGGACATCACCCATGTTGCTTTCAGGAACAATCACTTCAACCTTCATGATGGGCTCGTATAAAACCGGGCCAGCCCCTTTGAAAGCCAATTTGAAGGCTTCACGGCCGGCAATTTCGAATGCGATGGGTTTGGAATCCACCGGGTGTTCTTTGCCGTCATAAACCGATACATGGACGTTGTGCACGGGGTAGCCAGCAACGACGCCGTCCTTCATCACATTTCGGATGCCTTTTTCGATGGACGTCATGTAGTTGTTTGAAATGGAGCCGCCGAAGACATCGTTGGAAAATTCGAAGTCCTCATCTTGTGTTGGGGAAACCCGCAGGTGCACCTCGCCAAATTGACCAGCACCCCCGGTCTGTTTTTTGTGGCGGTACATGGCGGCATTCTCCCGGGTGATGCGTTCTTCATAGGGGACCTTGGGATATTCTGTCTCCAAACCGAGCTGGAATTTGCTTTCGGCACGTCGGATCGCAACATCAATATGCTGATCGCCCATACCTTGCAAAATGGTCTGCCGGGTAGCGGATTCGTTGTACCACGAGAGGGTCATATCCTCTTCACACAGTCGTGAAAGGGTAGTGCTCAATTTGGCTGCATCGGATTGTGTTTTTGGGAAAACCGCAACGCGGTATAAAGCATTGGGATAATTTGCTGCGGGGAGCTTGAGCGGCGTATTTTTTTCACACAATGTGTCGCCGGTTGAGGTCACACTCAGTTTTGCAACCAGCCCAATATCGCCGCTGTGTAGAACGCTGACCGGGATACCTTCTTTTCCGTAAGGAACCTGCATTCCAGCCAAACGCTCCTCTTCTTTTTTATTGATGTTCCATACGCGCTCGTCAGCGATCATTTTTCCGGAATAAATACGGAAGAAGGTCTGTTTTCCTACAAAGGGGTCGGCTGTTGTCTTCCAGACATAGGCAGCCAGTGGGCCAGAATCCTCTGGTTTGAGGGTGATCTCCTCACCTTTTTCGTCGGTTGCAACGGCAGGCGCAACATCTAAAGGGGAGGGCATCAGCTCAGTCAGCACATCAAGCAGGGGTGACAGTCCAATTTTATGGGCACCGGCAGCCACCATGACAGGGATGAAATTCCCCTCCCAGATTGTACTGCGCAAGCCTCGCATGATTTCTTGGTCGGTCAGATCGCCATTTTCAAAATATTTTTCAAGAAGTTCGTCTTCCCCTTCAGCAGCTGCTTCCACAAGCACCAAGTGGCCTTCCTGGGCGGCATCCTGGTATTCAGCAGGAATCTCAACGCCAGTCTTGCCTTCGCCTTCATAAGCCTTCATTGAAAGAAGATCAATCACGCCTTTGAAATCCGATTTTTCGCCCCAGGGAATTTGTAAGGGTAATAAGCGGGTTTCAAGGTATGTCTGAACGGAATCGAGGGCTTTTTGAAAGTTGGCATTCTCCCGTTCCATTTTGTTGACAAGGAGCATTTTAGGTAAATTGAATTGCTCGCTGTACTGCAGTGCGAATTCCGTCCCGACTTCAAGACCAGCTACGGAATCGACCAGGATCAACACGCCATCTGCGACGCGCATGGCTGAAATGACCTCACCGATGAAATCGGTGTAACCGGGGGTGTCAAAAAGGTTGAGTTTTGTGTTTTTATACTCAATCGGAATGACTGAGGTTGATAGTGAAATCCCTCGTCGGATTTCTTCTTCCTCGTAGTCAGAAATGGTTGTACCATCTTCAACCTGGCCCATTCGCGTGGTCACGCCGGTAAAATTTGCAAAGGCTTCCACGAGCATGGTCTTGCCGGCATTACTGTGAGATGCCAGGACGATGTTGCGAATTGATTCCGTTTTATATTCTTTCATGAAAGAGACCTTCCTTGCTCCTTATAAATTATTAATTGATAGTAAAATTACAAGCCCCAATTTTAAGACAATCAGGGCTAAAAGTCAAAGCGGTGATATGACGGAACTCATTATATCGGGTTGTTTATTTTACTTCACCTTTAAACCTTTAAAATCTTGAGAAGCATGGTGAAATCAGATTAACAAACGCGATACCTGCTCATTATATCAGCATTGGAGAGAATGTTGTACGCGCCCTGTGTTTTTCCGATTGGGACCTATTGAGTGGTGACAAAAATAAG
>JAXHUT010000176.1:0-2800 GCA_034189405.1 Chloroflexota bacterium | reverse complement strand
GATTCCCGGAAAAAGATGTCTGCATACGCTCAAGGTTTATCAACCCGTCCATTAGGTGAAGGTGTCCAACTTGTTGATTGGGATAAAAATGGCGAGCAAAAGGTTCTGGCTGCAATGCTTTACCGGTTTGGCGGGAAACATGATTTTAAGACGTATTTTGAATACATTCAAAGTCTTTCTCAAGATCATTTGAAGAATTTAGCCTCGGATGGTATGTCTGGTCGGGGTAAATTTGACCAGCCTTTAAGGGAATTTGAATATGCACAAATGACCTTTGATCTGGTGATGGATCAGGGGGCATATTTTGAATTCAAACGTCATCGAATGATGACGCAAACAACACAGCCTTTATCCCCTATGCTTGGTTTTGCTGTCCCACGAGCTGTCACAGAAGCTGGTTGCGAGGCGGAATATACGACAGCAATGCGCGAAGCGGCTCGAGTTTATGCCCAAATTGCTGAGCTGAATAAGGACGCCGCCAGTTATATCATCCCTAATGGCTTCAACCGACGGGTCTTGTGTACGATGAACTTACGGGAGTTTTTTAATTTTTGTCGTCTCCGGTCTGCAGAGAATGCCCATTTCTCAATTCGCCGGATATCTCAACGGATGGCAGAAATTGTTGAGGAGATCTACCCAATTCTTGGTCAATACCTTGATCGCCCCAAAGACGAGACCTGGCGTGGCATCGAAGACGATTATTTTTCGAAGGTGTAGAGCTTAAATATGAATTTGTTAAAATCAATGGGTGGGATTTTTTGGAATTGGAAAGAAAGGCGCTTTCGGATGATTTGGCGCCTGGTTATTTACAGTATTATTTACAGTATTATTTTGTTTGCATTAATGCTGCTCTTTTCCACATTAATAGGTTTTTCTAATTTCGCAAATTGGACTTCTCTACTTGCATTGGTTACGCTTTTAGCGGTTCTCGTCGCGACTCTCATTGCCGGCAAGTGGGTTGACCGCAGAAGCATTGCCGATTTTGGGCTTCACCTTACAAAAGCGTGGTGGAAGGATTTTGCCTTTGGGCTTGGGTTGGGGGCGTTTTTGATGGGCATAATTTTTCTGGCTGCCTGGCTCACCGGGAATTTAAGGATAACCGGTACCTTCCAAAAAACAATGTCAAACACGCCCTTCTACCTTGAATTTATAGATGCGATACTGTTTTTTATTTATGTTGGCTTCTACGAAGAGTTGATTTCAAGAGGATACCTCTTAATCAACCTGGCTGAAGGATTGAAGTTTAGCTGGATGAGGAAGAAGTGGGCTTTGCTCTCAGCCTTAGGGATTTCGTCATTGATCTTTGGCTTATTGCATATTGTTAATCCAAATGCCAGCTGGGTCAGCACATTGACGCTTTCACTGGCAGGGATTTTCCTTGGATTGGGCTTCGTATTGACAGGGCGACTGGGGCTTTCGATAGGTTTGCATATCACCTGGAACTTATTTCAGGGGTGTGTATTTGGCTTCCCGGTCAGCGGAAATAATTTTAGCGTGACGTTGATTGGGACGACGTTGACGGGACCAGCGTGGTTAACCGGCGGAGCGTTTGGTCCCGAAGCTGGGGTTATGGGATTGATGGCAATGCTAATTGGCTGCTTGTTGATCCTGTTATGGGTTAGACGGAGGGGGAGCTTGGCGTTGAAAAAAGATTTGACAGTATATGAGCCGAAAATGCAAGAATAAACCCGGTTTTCCATTTTGACCTTGACAATTCGACTGAATTGCCTATAATTGAGCTATAATTAAATAAACAAAGACGTTGATCAGGAAGAGTAGGCACGCAGACGGTGTTCCAGAGAGCGGTGAAAGGTGAGAATCCGCACATACGAGCGTGTTGAATGGGCCTCGGAGTTGTTGAAGCGAAAGATGACGATTAGCTTCAAACGGACACACCGCCGTTACCAGGGTGAAAGGTATAAGCATGCGTTTGCTGTACCCGAGTAATGAGTGAGGCTGGCTTTTCCCTGTTGCATCATCAACAGGGTTCTTGTTTAAAGGCTGACCTAATCTGGGTGGCACCACGGACAATGACGTTCGTCCCAATTATGGGACGGGCGTTTTTCATTTCCCCTTTCTCCATTACTCTGGCTGTTAATCCATTATTAGAACCTGGAGGTTTCAAATGTCTAAAGAACAATATAAATATTTATTGAACGAGAGCGATCTCCCAACACAATGGTACAACATCAATGCGGATATGCCCGTTGACCCAACACCTGTGCTCAATCCGATCACCAAAGAGCGGATCACACCGGCGTTCCTGAATGTGTTGTTTCCAATGTCCCTCGTCGAGCAGGAGGTAAGCAAAGACCGCTATATCGATATTCCTGAAGAGGTTCGGGAGATTTACAAACTGTGGCGACCGACCCCCTTAATTCGAGCCCGGCGGCTTGAAAAGGTATTGGGCACACCTGCACATATCTATTACAAGAATGAAGGTGCATCAATCTCGGGTAGTCATAAATGCAATACGGCTGTTGCACAGGCTTACTATAACAAGATTGACGGCACCAAGTCCTTGACCACTGAAACAGGTGCAGGGCAGTGGGGATCTGCGCTCTCCATTGCCTGTAAGTTTTTCGATATGGATTTGGAAGTCTTTATGGTCAAGGCTTCCTACGAACAAAAGCCATACCGCCGTATCATCATTCAGAGTTATGGCGCAGATATTTATCCCAGCCCTTCCAACCAAACGGATTACGGGCGAAGCTACCTTAAAGAACATCCGGACAGCCCGGGATCCCTTGGTATAGCCATTTCTGAAGCGGTTGAGACTGCTGTCAAATCAAATGGTGCA
>JAXHUT010000175.1:0-3027 GCA_034189405.1 Chloroflexota bacterium | reverse complement strand
ATATGCGGTCAAGGCAATTGCTGCACAACATGGATTAATCGCTTCATTCATGCCAAAGCCTATCTATGGCATCAATGGGTCCGGGATGCATTGCCACCAATCGTTGTTCGACCTGGATGGCGAGAATCTCTTTTTCAATAGAGAGGACCCCTTCCAATTATCAAAAATCGCATATCAGTACATCGCTGGTCAATTACGCCATGCGAGGGCTCTAACAGCAGTCGTTGCGCCCACTGTCAACTCTTACAAACGTTTGGTACCGGGTTATGAGGCGCCGATTTATATTGGTTGGGCCCAGGTAAACCGGTCGGCGTTAATTCGCATCCCTCAGCCAATGTCTGAAAAACAGGACACGGTTCGCCTGGAATTGCGATTTCCGGACCCCTCTTCCAACCCCTATCTGGCATTTAACGCTATGCTGGCGGCAGGTATGGACGGCATTAATCGTGATTTGAATTGTCCAGAACCCTTAAATCAATTAAATGTCTATGATCTCTCAGAGGATACACGTCAGAAATTAGGCATCGAAATGCTACCCGGCTCTTTACTCGAAGCCTTACTCACCTTTGAAGGTGATAAGGTTCTTCAAGACGCGCTGGGTGAAACCCTGACAGGCGCGTTTCTGAAATCTCGCTATGCCGAGTGGGAAGACTTCAGAACCCACGTCACCGATTGGGAGTTAAATCGTTATCTGACAACAGCATAAATTATGGATTAATATCATAAAGCAAAGGAGCTACCTTCGCTATAAAGCCAGCTCCTTTCTTGATTCTTCTGGTTATATTAAGCTTTTGGTCAGAACCATGCTTTAAAAACAAACAACACAGGGCAGAAGTTAAACATCATTGATTTAAACTAACCTAATAAATCTGAAATCTATAGACGCGCGGGTTCCAATCTGATTCGATATATAACTTTGAGGCTTTTGTCTTAACAATTCACGACGAATAATTTTTTCAGGTGCTATACACAACACCGAATTAAACTTACAACCCGGTACTCATTATCAAATGCGTGCCACTAGGAAGGTAAATGAAATTCTTTTCAAAAATAAAAGTTTTTTGTTTACCGATTTAGAAACTTTAACGGCAGGGCATAAAAGGGTACCAACATCTCCGCTTTGCTGAGACCGCCGTGACGGCCAGCCATCGGGTTGGGCTTTGGCGCCCACCACAAATAAGCATCCCCTCTCGCGACTGCGATCAGGTCACCCAGGCGATCCTGGACATTCTTTATAAACGGACCCTCCCCAAACAAACCACTCTTTAGCGCAGAATCTGGATCCAACAACACAAATTCATCCGGCCAGGTCTTCTCAAAATATGCTCGTAAATCTAAAATTTTGCCGGGTTTGATGTAAAAGAAAGCTAAACGATTTTCACAAGTTGGCTGCATCACCAGCATATCTAAAAGGTCAGGATGGTTTGACAGATCATAATGCTGATAAACGGGCGTCGCAATCGAGCCGTGATCCGCGATCATTATCAGCAAGATATCTTCAGCAGCGTGTTTGGTCAGGTTGTTCAAAAACGCCCTTTCAAACATCGAGGAAAATGCCTCAAATTGAAGGGGGACGCGCGCGTTATCCGCGCTATAGCGATGCATCAAGGTGTCCACATCGCTGTAATAGATATAAATGTACTCCCGCAGTCCGCGTTGACTGTTGATATAATTCGCCAGGCTGACGCACAAATCAGCTTCATCAACAAAAGTGTGAATAACAACATCTTCCATTTGCATTACCGAAAGCCCAGAATGGGCAATCCTGGAATGGATATAAGTTGTAGGTTGTACACCATTCTCGCGGAGATGCGTACCCAGCAGGGGCTTTCGAATAAAGTCGTTAGGATCAAAACCAGATCGTGACAATCCGCCCGTGTCACCTCTAGCACTAGCTGGCGAATGTAAAATATTATTCATGATCATGCCAAATTCTTTTGCCCACATCTCATAGCCAACAATGCCATGGGTCGCCGGCCCTTCGCCAGTCCACAATGTAGACAGGGCTGATGCTGTGGTACTGGGACAAATGCTTGTGATTGGGCTGAAAACCGCATGTTCAAAATAACGGCGCCATAATAAATCACGCGCCGGAGACAGCATTTTTTGAAAGAGTTCATCACCCATTGCGTCGACCAATAAAAGCACAACTTTCTTATAAGGCCCTCCCAGATAACTTATGATTGATTCATCCAATGGGGGTTTACCAAAGGCAGGTGCCCCCAACAATTGGGTGATCGTGCCCGGTATGTTCACAAGAGATAAACCATCATAATAAGGCATAACAAATTCATCCCCGAGGGGGAGTCCATCCAACCTATGCTGTTCTATTCTCGGTAAAATTTGTGATGATAGATCTGGCATCCGTACTCCTTTATGATTTTGGACCAATAATACTATAATTCAATTGAAAGGATTTCTTCTTGATAAACAATAAAGCGTTCAAAACGGGCTTCTTCAGCATATTTTCCACACTTGGGGTGACCTTCCTCACCTTGCTGGCAGCCTGCACAGTAATCGAACAATCGCAAATATCAAGCGATACCCTTCCTGAGACAGCCCAAAGTCCAACCTTCATTGTACCTTCTACTAGGACGCAAACCACAACATCGACAAGCATACGGAGTCCGACAGCCTGCCCGAGCCCAACCAGCACCCCATTACCGCCGTTAACTTCATTCTCCTGGGAAGCCCAGCCAATCATGATCGAGGCTGCCAAAATTAAGGAAAATCCACTGGATCCTTTTAATTACACCCCCTTTTTCGTACTTTACGGTGATAGCTTAGTTGTAAAACGGTCTTGCGATGCAGGGGAATGCCGCTACCTGCAAACCCAACTCGATCAGGATGCGCTCTGTCAACTGGTGAATAGCCTTGCTCTGACCGGTTTCTTATCGGCAAGCGCTGACGCCTTTTCTGTGCCAGGGAGAAGTGACACAAACATCGCATTAAGGGTCAACCTGCATCAGGAAAATGCTGTCCAAATCTCAGATCTTGATAAATGGGTTGAAAGCCCTGGATGGTATC
>JAXHUT010000174.1:0-4819 GCA_034189405.1 Chloroflexota bacterium | reverse complement strand
CATTGGTTTACTCCGTTTCTAGTTTTTTTGTTTTCAAACTAATTCTAGCGGAGATTCCTTGCCAATCAACTAACATTTTGTTAAAGTGTCAGGTGGCTAGAACAATTTTTGATTTCACTTGAACTTCTCCTTCTTATTTTTTTGGTTAATTTCACTCATTTCGATCAGTCATCCTCGAATTGGGCGTACCCTGGAACAACTATTCTATTACTGGGCAGAAACATCAAAGCAAGTTATAAGACTACAAAAATTCGGCAAATCTTGGTTTTCGTCTCTGCGCTCTAATTTAATTGATGTGAATAAAGAGGGGGTTTTCACTTTGAAGCCATTTTGCCTCCCCTCTGGTTTTCAATTTCATTGTACACTATTTGGTAGTGTCTTGTCAAAAGGTGTCAAAGAGTGTGTCAAAGAGGGTGTTGAAAAACAAGTCGAGGGAGTTTATTAATGGAAAATCAAAGAAGGTTTCATCTTCATCTCCCCATAATATTCTAGAATAATAAAATAATTACACTTAACTCGTAGGGGCGCAGCACGAAGTGTCGAGGAATCGAAGACAGCTGCGCCTCTACCTCCCGAAAAATGATCGTTTCACAATGTTATTCAACACCCTCGTCAAAAAGGGATTTTTGACAGGGATTTTTGTATGGATTTTTTTACGGCGCAGTACGTTTATTCGCCAATAGCCACCGCGAGGGCGATGGCTTTATCACGATCATGGCTGATACTCACTGACCAGCTTTTTATACCCAGTTGATTTGCAACGATTTTCGCATTGCCATGTAGTGCAAGTGTGGGTTGACCGGTTGGCAGGTGGATAATTTCTATGTCACGCCACTGAACATAGCCAATCCCTGTACCCAGGGCTTTTGAAACGGATTCTTTGGCAGCAAACAAGCCGCTTAATACCTCAGAACGACCTTGTGCCTGGGCAATTTCTCTATCCGTATAAACTCGCCGGATGAACCTCTCTTTGATCTGGGGTTTAATTTGATCCAGGCGGGAAATCTCAATGGTATCAATACCGCTGTATATTTTCATATCCCTCTTCAAGGCCTCGCAACGGCAATTGCCAGACGGTCAGGATCAAGATATTTTTGACTAGCTTCCAGAATTTGCTCTGCGGTTACAGCCTGGACTTGTTTTGGATATTCAAGGAAATAATCAAGCCCCAAGTTGAATCGCGTCAGGTTGAGCAGCGAAATGGCGACGCCGCTGTTGGATTCCAGCAAAAGCGGCATGCGACCAAGAAAATACGATTTATTGTCTGAAAGTTCTTCATCCGTAACAGGTTCATTAACGAATCTTCGGATCTCATCCGTGATCAAAGCAATTGTTTTCTCAATGTTTTCCGGATTGACACCTGCGATCATTTCCCAGGCACCCGGTCCCGTTCCTAAACTCAGGGAGGAATAAACGTAATAAGCCAAACCTTCTTTTTCTCTCACGCGCTGCCCTAAACGCCCCATCATACCAAATTGACCGAGGATGTTGTTGCCTAATCTGAGCGCATGGTAATCGGGTGAAAGCCGTTCCGGCGCCAGGCTGCCCATGACGATATCAGCCTGGAATTTCCCTGGAATGCTGAGAACCTTCTCCATTGTTTTTTGAACAGGTTGTTGTTCGGGAATTTGCGGTAATGAACGCTGGTTTTCATTCACCCAATCCCCCAGTACTCTCCTGACAGCGTTAACGGCAACCTCAGGTTCCACCGCGCCAACAATCGCGATCACCATGCCATCAGGTCCATATGTCTTCTGGTAGAAATCAACCAGATCATCTCTTTGTATTGCTTGTACCGTTTCTGGGTAGCCTTCTTCAGGGTGCTGATATGGATGACCGGCGTATATGATCTGGTCAAAGAGAAGCGATGCCATTTCTGCGGTGTCTTGAGCACGGATGGCCAAGCCGGTTAGCATCTGGTTTTTCAGACGATGGAATTCTTTTTGAGGGAAGGTTGGCGATTGTAAACTTTCTGAAATTAGGCTGAGCAGTAGATGCAAGTCTTCACTCAAACTGTGAGCACTGAAAGATGTTTTTAGAGTCCCCGGGGAAAACCCCATGCTGGCACCGACGGACTCGATTTGATTATACATGGATTGAAAATCGTGATTCGCTGTACCGGTCATTAAGCTGGCAGCAGTCAGATAGCCCAAGCCGAGCTTATCATCGGGGTCGAAGATGCTGCCGCTTGATATGTAACCTTTTATGGACAGCGTTGGACTGTTGAAGTTTGACCGTGATAATACAGTGATGCCATTATCCAATGTCACCTGTGTGATATCATCTGGTCCAGGCAGTGCGCTGCGGTGTTGGTTGTAAATTTTCTGATTCATTTTTATATTAACTTTCTCGGGGTGTATAAAATCCGACTACGCGATTATTGGGTGAGAGGTAGGATTGTGCTGTTTCCATGACCTGCCGTGGTGAAACCTGGGAAAGGTGATCGACATAATTTTCAAACCAGTCGTAGTGATCAAACATTTCTGTATATCCCAGCCAAAATGCCTGGTTGGTGATGTTTTCACTGCTGTATGCAAACAAGGCTTTGGCTTGTTTGATGGCTCTATCAATTTCTTTTTGTGTAACCGGTGCTTCAAGAAGCCGTGCGATTTCATCGTCAACGGCTGCCAGTACTTCCTCGGGTGTGTGTTCAGGGTGAACTGTCAAATGGATACCATAAAGATAAGGATCCCGTGTAGCCTGTAAGCCGCCATAGCAAGAAACGGAAATTTCCTTTTCCACCAGCGCTCGATACAATTGGCTTGTTTTGTTTGACGTTCCGCCAGAACCAAACGTGTTTAGACTGCTTGGGCCAGTAAGCAAGCTGTCCAACACGGTCAGGGACATAAAGTCTCCTTCGCTGGCGCTTGGCGCTCGATAGGCGATTTGAACATAGCTCGTTTCACCTGGCCCAGTAACTTGGACGCGTTTTTCACCGTTAAGCGGCGGCTCCTGTGGTATGTTAAGCATCTCAACGTTGGTTTTTGGCATTTGATTGAAATGTTGTTTAATTTTTTCCAGCATGATTTGTATATTAAAATCCCCGGCAATTGCTAAAACAGCATTCCCAGGATGATAGTAGTGTTGATAATGCGCTTTTAGATCTTCCGCTGTTATTTTTAGTAGGTCGGTTTTTAAACCAATCACTTTATATTTATAAGGGTGGCTTGAAAAAGCTGCGTCCTGAACAGCTTCACCCAGTAGAAAATGGGGCTGGTTTTCATTCCCTTCGCGTTCAGATATGATCACGGTCCGCTCACGTTCAACCTCTTCTTCGTCAAAACGATTATTTTCCATACGATCTGCTTCCATTGCCAGGCTGATATCAGAGACATGGGCGGGCAAAGTCGTAAAATATGTGGTCCAATCGAGGTAGGTCATGGCATTCCAAATCCCACCTGTCTTTGATATCTCGCGATCAAGATAACCTGACGGAAATTTTTCTGTACCTTTGAACTGCATATGTTCGACCCAATGAGAAATGCCTGTTTTACCCGGTATTTCATTACGGGACCCAACTTTGTACCAAATCCAGGTACTGATGATGGGTGCAGTATGAATTTCTTTGAGGTGAATGGTTAGACCATTAGGCAGAGTTAAAAACTGTGTTGATTTTGTCATAAATTTTGCTCTTTTGAGTCCTTTTATCTAAAATAAAATTGGAAAACGATATCTATCCAGTATAATTTCATAAATATTGTACCTAAAAATAGTCTTTAAAAGTGAGCCTTTGGGTTTTTTGAAATTTGATGAGGTGATAATTGCATAAATCAAAGGATGAAAAATTTCTGGTCGCAGTCATTGGTGCCGGTCCGGCAGGTATGTACGCATCCCAATATTTAGCCCGCAAAGGGGTAGAAGTTGTCTTGTTTAACCGTGAAATCAAGCCTGGCGGATTGGTTGAATATGGCATCTATCCAAGCAAACATAAATTACGGATGGGATTAATTTCGCAATTTAAACGGATTCTTGAAATGCCGAATGTGCATTACCTGGGGAATGTGCGTGTTGGTCAATTTGGGGATATTCGTGTGGATCAATTACGAGAATCTGGTGTTGATGCCTTTATGGTGACAACCGGTGCACAGGTAAATACGAGTTTAGACTTGCCAGGGGAGGATTTAAAGGGTGTTTATCATGCTAGTGATATCGTTTTTCATTACAATCGAATGCCCAGGTATGCTAATAAAAGGCTGAATATTGGATCTGACGTGGCTGTGATCGGTGTGGGTAATGTTATGTTGGACATTGTCCATTATTTTAAACAATTAGGCCGGACGTATACGGTTACAGCATATGCGCGGCGCGGACCAACACATGTGAAATTTGACAAAAAGTCACTCGAACCCGTAGCAGGATGTTTGGATTGTGAAGCTATCAAAAAAGCTGTTGACGAAGCATCTCCCGAAGTTGAGAAAATAGATGAGGATATTGATGCGTATTATGCCTTATTGAAAAGTGCACGCGCGCGCGCCCAAGACTGTCACGGAAAACTCAAGTTGCGAATGCGATTTTTACTGTCGCCAAAGGCTTTAATTGGCGATTCAGAGGGTCGGGTTAAGGAAATCCGCTTTGAACGCAATCAATTGATACGTCAGAGTGACCGGATTTTACCAAAAGGGACAGGGGTGATGGAGCGGGTTTCGGTGGATACCGTTATTTTTTCGGTTGGTTCACGGGTGGATGCCGGTTTTGGGCTGCCCGTCGCTCATGGAAATTATATAACATCCCAAAAACCACGTTTTCCGATTGATGGGATTTCATACGAGGTCTACGACGAAGATCTTTGCTCAAACTGTGTGGATGTATTTGTTAGCGG
>JAXHUT010000173.1:0-3528 GCA_034189405.1 Chloroflexota bacterium | reverse complement strand
AATAGCCAGTATTGATTGACTCGTCACATTGAAAGAAGAGAACACCATGGAAAAAATAAGTTACGGCGGTTGGGAAAATTGTTATCGTCTGGCAAATCATCAAATTGAGCTGGTTGTTACTGCAGATGTAGGACCCCGGATCATACGATTTGGTTTTATAGGTGACAAGAATATGTTCAAAGAATATCCTAATCAAATGGGCATTACCTCTTCTGACCAGTGGTTGAACTTTGGCGGTCACAGGCTCTGGCATGCACCCGAATCCGAGCCCCGAACCTACTACCCTGATCTTGAACCAGTACTTGTTCAAGAAATCGAAAACGGGATGCTCGTTACACAAAAACCCGAAACCACAACGGGCATACAAAAACAAATCCAAATTACAATTTCACCGGATAAACCTGAGGTGCAATTGACGCATTTCCTCATAAACCATAATTTATGGGCTATAGAAACAGCTCCATGGTCGATTTCTGTTATGGCACCAGGCGGTACAGCCATCTTGCCATTGCCACCTCGTGGACCCCATCCCGAATTTCTATTGCCAACAAGCACGATCTCCCTCTGGCCATACACCAATCTCAATGATCCGCGCTATCAATTTGGCGAGAGATTTATCTTAATTAAACAGGATGCCAGTCTCTATAAACCTCAAAAAATTGGTGTCTATGCTTCAGATGGATGGGCTGCATATGCAAATCACAATTGTTACTTTGTCAAACAAGTACCAATCCATTTCAAAGGCGTTTATCCCGATATGGGTGCAAATTTTGAGGTCTTCACAGACAACGAAATGTTGGAATTAGAAGCTTTAGGGCCCTTCGAATCAATACCCCCAAAGGGAAGAATCGACCATCTTGAACATTGGACATTAATACCCAGTCTACCTGAACCCAAATCGGAAACAGAAATTATCGAACCCCTTTCAGCCATAGGATAGGGCGGGAAGTAAAGAAAATTTAAAAATCGTGCTGGATATTCTCCAGCACGATGACTTATTTAATTCTTTATATCCACGATTTTTAGAGAACTTCAAAAAGCATTATCAGTCTACCAAAGATCAATCCCATTGTAAAACCGACTGCCGCCCATACGAGAATCAATAAAAGAAAAGTGCTTAATCGCGATCTTTTTCGTTCCCTTGATTTTTTAATTACTTTCATCAGTGGTCCTTCCTCTTGTGCAATCATGATAACAATATCCCAAAACTGAATTTCACATCGCTGTGTAAATTTTCCGAGAGTCATAAGCGTCTCCTTACCGACTCATCGATGTCTTAACAATTTTGCCATCTTTTGTGGCAACAACCCTGACAGTTTGCTGAATGGTCTTTCCATCGGGACTTTTTCCAGAACCAGAGAAAACCATCAAATAATGATCCTCCCCTTGCCTGGTCACCCTGGGCCGTTTGTCCTTTAGCGGCGGAAATCGTCGATAAATACTTTTGCACACTTTTTCCAATGCTGATTTATCCATCTTAACCTCTAATTCGTTTTCTCAAAAAGGCGGGCACATCCAAATCTACTGCAGTCAGTGTAGGCCGTTCTGAGGAGAAAGAATACGTCCTTGATGGCGATTGTTCTTTCTCATAAAGATTGACATCGGGTCGTCGAGGTCTGATTTGTTGTTTTTCTTTTTCCTCTTGTGGGGCTAATTCGGAAAGATATTTTTCCGCTCCCGGAATTGCCTTTTCAATCGGGACTGCCCCCAAGCCCGTCACAATTAATATCACCTGGGCACGATTTGAAAGATTGGGATCATTGATCACGCCAGGAATAATCTCTGTATTACCACTTGTTTGGTCATGTAAATGGGTAAGCGTATCTGCGACTTCTGAAAAAGTGAGATCATCCCCACCGCTGAAATTTGCAATGATGCCCGTGGCAGTATCAATACTGACATCATCCAGTAATGGATGGTGGCGTGCGTTATCGAGCGCTTTTCTTGCCTTATTTTCACCCTCTCCCGTCCCTATGGACATTAAAGCGCCACCACCTAACGCCATGACATGCCGGACATGCGCAAAATCAACATTGATCAATCCTGTTTCGGTTAACAGCTCCGAAATGCCGCTTACCCCCTGTCTGAGAACATCATCAGCTAATTTAAAAGCCATTTCTAATGGTAGGTCATGTGGTGCCACTTCCAATAATTTATCATTCGGGACAGTGATCATGGTGTCTGTGTACTGGCGCAATTTCTGCAAACCAATTGCTGCATTCTTTTGTCGTCGCCCCATCTCAAAAGAAAACGGGGTTGTAACAACAGCTATCGTAACCGCGCCAATCGTTTTGGATACTCTCGCTGCTACCGGGATTGCACCAGTGCCTGTGCCGCCTCCCATTCCAGCGGTCAAGAAGACCATGTCGGCGCCGTACAAGGCATCCGCCAAGGTTTGAAAGCTTTCTTCAGCAGCTTTTTCACCAACAACAGGTATGCCGCCTGCGCCAAGACCGCGTGTACTTCTGGGACCCAGCTGGATGTTCACGTCTGCCAGGGAATTTAACAAGGCTTGCTGATCCGTATTACAAGCAATAAATTCCACACCCTTCATACCGAAATCGATCATGCGATTAACAGCATTGCACCCCCCGCCACCTAGCCCTACAACTTTGATAACTGGCATATGAACACTGATGGGTATCTTTTTAGTGGGTTCCGAACTTTGTAAATAATCCATAATAACCTCTATCCTCTTGTCATGATCCTTGTAATTTTGTTGCAATTTCCATTCCGGATTCAGGCAAAATCTCCACCGAGCACCCCGATGCCCTTAGTTGGTTGATTTTTTCTTCAGTAAATAATATTGGATCCGGGTAAATACTCACTTGTTCCGCAAATGAAGCTTCCATCAACGAAAAGCCAATTGTTGGTCTTTGCTTTTTGATGATCGGTTTAACTTTATTTAGAATGGCATCAGAAACGCTGTTTGCATGGGATGGTAGCAGCAGATAATGGGCAATTGTTTTTTGATTTTCAGCACTTATTCCAGGCTTACCTTTGCCCTCCTGGGGTTGACCAAAGATTTCAAATAAGGATTCGACCGATAATTCCTGTTGCATGAGTGCATCTATTTTGTCAAGAGAAAAGTAACATCCCTGCATTAATGGGTTAAATTTGATACCATCACCAGTGCCCTCCCCATCTTGGCCCCCAGAAATCGCTTGGTGAATTGATTTAATATTTTTCAGCGTCTTCTCAGTCTCATGGCACGTTGTTGTTGCGCTGGCAAAACCCGCGTCTAAAATAATTGCAGGTACCGAACGTCCTGAAATACGCTCAGCAATAGATTGGGACCACTCAAAGTTATGAAATCCCAATTGGTCTTCCTGACCATCCGGGGTGTGATACGGTTTAGATCCCGACCAGCGCTCAGGCCCTCCCTTTCCCCAGGACAAAGGCTTACCGAAAGTATAACCAAAACTTGATATGATCAATTGATTAATAATCGAGTCCATTTGTCGGTTTTTTAATCCAGAAAAAACGAGTGCCATGAATGATGTGTCCCAATAATCTCCCCCAGGTTGT
>JAXHUT010000172.1:0-4414 GCA_034189405.1 Chloroflexota bacterium | reverse complement strand
CTCCTTGCTTATGGACAATTTCATCCGTGAGGCAATCTCTTGGGAAATTTCGCCAACGTATTTTTCTGACCGGAGAAATTCTTCTTTATCCGTATTGGACATCAATACTCTCTTCCAAAGATTCGAGAACCGTTGACTTTAATTCAGCTAATTCTGTAGCAAGGTTATTTTCAACGACAAGGTCACCCATCCGGATCCGTATCCCCGCAATTAGTTCTGGATTTATTTCGATTTCCATGTTTACATTCCTGTCCGCAAGTGCACTGAAGGTTCGAACGAGTGAGCGTTGCTGTTCAGGCGCAAGCTCTTTTGCTGAAACCACATTCACGGTTGGCGTTCTTTCTGCGAGAGAATCTCTGATGGTTTTAACCTGGGGCATATCACTTTTACCCATATCCCAGATTTCTTTATTTAATTCTTCAATTAACATCTCATGTGTTGTTTCAGGTGTCGTTTTAGAAAGAACATGGCTGCTAATGTTCATGATTGTTTCGGCAAGCTCTTGTTCTAACGCTTCCATTTCCAATCTTTGACGTTTTTCCGCTTCATTTTCCGCGTCCTTAATGATTTTCTCAGCTTCTTTTTGAGTTTCTTGTAATAAGGCTTCGCTTTCAGCTTGTGCCTTTTGATATGCTTCTTCAAGTCGAGATTCAATTTCTTTATCGATATTTGCTAATCGACCTTCGATTCGTGTTAATTTCTCTTCTGCTTCTTTTTCTTTTTCTTTCGCATTCGACAACATTTGTTCTTTTTCCTGAGTACGTTCTTCAATACGCTTTACAGTTGGTTTAAACAGCAGGAAGTAAAGAGCGACAGCAATAACAAGGAAATTTATTATTTCGGCTAGAATATCTGTAAGATTAATATCCAGCATTTAAAATCTCCTTATTATTAAAAGAATCGATCGAGCAAGGGATTAGCAAAAATCAGTACCAAAATGACCAGCAGAACATAAATCGCTGTTGATTCAAGCAAAGCCATTGAAATGAGCAGCGTTGTGCGCAAATCATTGGCGGCATCCGGTTGGCGTGTAATGCCATCCAGTGCTTTCTGAACAGCTATTCCTTCCATCACCGCAGGAACAATACAACCTAAAACAATCCCAATGGTAGAACCAAGAATTGTAATGATGGTGATCAGGGTTGAAGAATCGAGTTGCCACATAGTAATTTAAATCCTTTCTTGTTGGTTTTTATGTATTTGAAAGCTCTTGTTTGAGTTGTCGCTTTTCTTCTTCCATCTCTTCGACTTCGATAGCAGATGCAATGTAAAGCGAGGCTAACACAAGGAAAATGTAAGCTTGAAGAACGCCGGTTAGCATGCCTAATGCTGCTAATGGCAGGGGAACCAGAAATGGGATTAAAGAAAAAACGATTGCGACGATCAAATCTGTACTTAGAATGTTCCCAAAAAGGCGGATAGCCAGGGATAAGGTGCGAGAGAATTGGCTGACGATCTCCAAGGGTAAAATGAAAATGGGATTGGCAAGGTCTTTTAGATACTGCCATAGTCCTTTTTCCCGTATACCGTAGAAATGAACGGCGAAGAAGACCACAACTGCAAGCGCAATTGTAGTATTAAGATTTGCGGTAGGAGAAACCATCAAAGGGAAAATGCTAAAAATGTTTGAAAATACCAAGAAAATCGCTAAGGTTCCCAGGATGGTTAAATATTTTGACACATTTGCATCTTCGGGCATCACTGAGCTAACAATGTTGTTGATCATTTCTACGATCATTTCACCTGCTTCAGGTTTGAATTTGCGAATTAGGAATGCGGCTGTAATAATGATCACCATCATGACCCAGGTTGATACCACCGTGTCAGTTATCGGTAATCCGAAAAGATAGAAAATAACTTGTGGCGCTATCGCCTCCATCATTAATCCTTAATGTTAGTGAATATTTCCTTTATTAGATTCGAATCTTTTTTGCCAAATAAACAATATCAACACCCTGGAAATCATATAAGATGCGAAAACAGTTAATAATGCAGAAATTGAAGAAAATCCAGCTGCGATAAAAATTGTAGAAATTAAAATCCACCGAGCGATTGCCCCACCAACAATCAACCTTTTACTGCTGCGACGTTTTTCTGGATGGATTGCCATCACTGACCACCATTGGGACTTTAATAGGATGAAAGCTGTTCCTGCGCCAAGGATGACCCATTGTAAGGACGAAAGTGCTTTGATCATGCATCACCCCCGTTTTTTATGTTCCGCTTTTTAAATTTTGTTCTCAGCATTTCTAAATGGATGTATTTATAAAGGTTGTAATAACCGACAAAGATGCCAAGAATTAAGAGGGAAAATGTATAAGTGTATCCGGAACCAGCTGTCTTGCTGTCAATTTGGTATCCAAGTAACACGCCACCAAAGATTGGCAATGCGAGTTCCCATCCCAAAGTTGTCAGAGAAAGGCTTCTGGAATATCTCTTCGTTTTTTTACCCTGTGGTTCATTTGACATAAATAATCGATTATCCTTCCTAATTAGGGTTCAAATCCAATTTTTCTATCAATGACGTCATCAAGCGAGTGTAATCGTTTTCAGATTCTTCAGTAATTTCAAGGGGTGTCGTTGATACTTTGCCAGGTGTGAGAATGATCACTTGATTATCCCTGATGTCCAGCACACCTGCATGTAATTCA
Source organism: Chloroflexota bacterium (assembly GCA_034189405.1). Lineage (GTDB taxonomy): Bacteria > Chloroflexota > Anaerolineae > Anaerolineales > Anaerolineaceae > Brevifilum. The sequence goes on along the minus strand of JAXHUT010000172.1, from coordinate 1,763 downwards.
ATCTGGTGTTCGCCGTCCAAAGAACGGAAGCGAATGGACCCCTGGATCGTTTCGGCAATCAGCGGTGCATGCCCGGGCTTTAACCCGATGGGGCTGCCGTCTGCAAGTGGGACGTTGACAGAATAGAGTGCTTCTTCTTCGAGGATACTGCCCTCTGGGGTGAGGACATTAAGACTTAAAAGTGATCCTGTGCTCATTGAGAAACACCCCCCATGATTTCCTTTGCCTTCTCTATAGCGTCATCAATGGTGCCTACCATGTAAAATGCTTGCTCAGGAATGGAATCGTGTCTGCCTTCTAAAATTTCTTTAAAGCCTCTGATTGTCTCTTCCAATGGCACAAATTTCCCGGGGTTGCTGGTGAATTCTTCTGCCGAAAAAAAGGGCTGCGATAAGAAGCGCTGCAGCCTTCTAGCTCTAATGACCGTTTTCTGGTCCCTCTCACTCAATTCCTCCATACCCAAAATAGCGATCACGTCTTGTAAGTCTTCGTATCGGGCAAGTGTCGATTTGACTTCCATTGCCACATCATAATGTTCCTGACCGACGATATGGGGCACAAGCATTGACGATGAAGAATTTAAAGGGTCTATGGACGGATAAATACCAAGGTCAACCAGGCGTCTCGATAAAACCGTTGAGGCGTCCAAGTGAGCAAATGTTGCTGCTACTGCCGGGTCGGTTAGGTCGTCTGCAGGGACATAAACAGCCTGAACAGAGGTGACGCTTCCGGAAGACGTCGTTGTTATCCGTTCTTGAAGGGCGCCCATTTCGGATTCAAGGGTAGGTTGATAACCCACTTCACTGGGCAGGCGGCCCAAGAGGGCTGAGACCTCTGACCCTGCTTGGATATAGCGGAAAATGTTATCGATAAAAACAAGAACTGGACGGTTGTCGTAGTCTCGGAAGTATTCTGACATGGTAAGCGCTGTCAGGGGTGTTCGAAGTCGAGCCCCGGGGGGTTCATTCATTTGTCCAAAGACAAGCACGGAAGATTTCATTACCTCACGGCGATTTAATTCGAGATAAAGATCATTTCCTTCACGGCTCCGTTCCCCAACGCCTGCAAAAACAACGTATCCGGAATATTTTTTTGTTGCATTTCGCATGAGTTCTATGATCAGGATGGTTTTTCCAACGCCGGCACCACCGAACAAGCCAATTTTTCCGCCAAGCGGGTAAGGTGTGAGCAAATCGATGGATTTAATACCCGTGATAAATGGGCTGGTTACAACCCGCTGATCTCGAAGGAGGGGAGACTTTACATGTATTGGATGTCTCCGAACTTGATCTGAAATCTTGCCCTCATTATCGATGGGTTCACCGAGAACATTAAACATACGCCCCAGCGTTTGTTTTCCAACAGGAACCCTAATCGATTCACCGGTATCCTCAACGATTAAACCACGTTGTAATCCGGTGGTGGATCCCATTGCAACAGTTCTGACTGTGTTTGCGTCAATGTGCTCCTGGACTTCAAGAATCAAATCCTTTTGATGCCCTGTCGTTACTCTGAGTGCATTATGGATACTGGGCAGGTCACCCGTCTCAAACGAAACGTCCACAACAACACCAACAGCTCGAACAATAATGCCACGGTTTAATTTTTCAAGGATTGTCGTTTTCAAATGGATCCCTCGTTTGTCTCTATCTTAAATTACTAAGTCAATCTTTGCTGAGTAAAAAATATCAGCCTTAATTATCAATAAACCAGGACTATTTGTCAAATCAAGTATGTAAATAGTAACAAAGACTTATTAAGTT
>JAXHUT010000171.1:0-3576 GCA_034189405.1 Chloroflexota bacterium | reverse complement strand
TAAGTGAATGTGCGGTTTTCTGCGATATTCCGGAAAACCCTACTATAATAAGCTTATTGTTAAATAGACCATTCGAATCGAAGGGAGAGTTGATGCAACCCAATCCAGTGCTGAAAAAAATTGGTTATTCGCCAGATGACCGCCTTGTCATTATTCATACCGATGATATTGGTATGTGCCAGGCATCCGTTGAAGCCTTTGCTGACTTATGGGACTACGGCTTGATTTCAAGTGGGGCAGTGATGGTGCCGTGTCCCTGGTTTCTCGAGATAGCTGACTTTGCTCGTGCCAACCCGGATGCTGACCTTGGCGTACACCTAACGTTGACCTGTGAGTATCAAACCTACAAATGGGGCCCAATCAGCACCCGGGATCCAAAAACAGGATTGATGGATGTGGGGGGGGTCTTTCATCGTGCCTCAAAAGATGTTTGGGATAATGCTGACCCGGAAGCAGCTTTTGTGGAGCTGGATACGCAGATAAGCAGAGCAATAGACGAGGGGATAAATGTCACCCATATTGACACCCATATGGGCTCTGTGGCACATCCAAAATTCGTCCAGGGCTATATACAATTGGCGTCCAAATACGGTCTGCCGCCGATGGTGCCGCGTATGTCAGCGGAAGCACTGACTGCCGGACAGGGCATTGATGATTCAACGGCGCAAATGATCACCGGATTGATCAACACCCTGGAAGAAATGGGAATCCCATTGGTTGATCAGATTGCAAGTCTTCAATTGGAGAATGCCACCGATCGTGTCGCTCAAGCAAAACGTGCCCTTGGCTCCCTTAAGCCCGGCATCACCCATTTCATTATCCATCCGGCAAAAGACACGCCTGAACTACGACACATCACCGAATCCTGGGATTGCCGCTCTGCGGATTACAGGACCTTCCTAAACGATGAAGTCCGTGACTTTGTTCATGATGAAGGAATTCAGGTGATTGGTTACAACGCGCTTAAGGATCTGATGCCAGAAATGGCATAACAACTTGTTCACAAAAGGAGAGAATCATCATGACTGTTCAAGAAGTATCTGAACCGGGAAAACTAAGTTTTAAATATAAATTTTATTGGGGGATCGCTGCTTTAGGGACCTCGTTAATATCTGGTATTTACGGTGGTTTGCTGACCATTTTTTACCAGGATTATCTTGGGCTTGGCGCTCGTTGGATTGGGATCGCAGCAACCATTTATGCATTCTGGAATGCCTTCAATGACCCGCTTTTTGGGTATATCACGGATAATACACGCAGCAAACGCGGACGACGGATCCCTTATATGCGTTTTACAGCGCCCTTCTTAGCGTTGACATTTATCCTTGTCTGGTTTGCACCACCGCAAGCAGGACAGCAAACCCTTTTCTGGTGGATGTTGGTAAGTATGTTGCTCTATGATACTTGTTACACCATCATCGGCCTGGTTTATTCTGCTTTGCTGCCCGAAGTGACCGAATCTGACGCACAGCGAAATGGATTGCAAATCTCCAGTTCATTATTTGCCATGCTCGGAACTTTGTTGGGCTTTATCATCCCGGACTTCGTGCGACCCAAAACAGGGGAAGCATCACTGGTGCCGCTTTATATTGCCATGGTTGTTGTTGGGATTGTGGGTATGATCTTGATATTGATCACAACCTTCAAAATTAAAGAACGACGGGAATTTGCGGTTGTCGATAAACCCGTTCCGCCCTTGGAGGCAATCCGGTTTACATTTACAAGCAAAGCATTTTTGTTCTTGGTGGCAGAGAACTTCATGGCAATATTAATGAGTTCGCTTCTCCTGGGATCGATTTTTTACCTGGCGGATTATGTATTGCAGTGGCCGGCGATGCAGCTGTTAGCCTTCCTTTTTATCCCGCTGATTCTCAGCATTCCATTGACAACTGTGTTTAGGAAATGGTTGGGTGTGGTCGGTGCGCAACAATTTTTGCTGGTTTTAGCGGGCATTGGATTGATATCAATTGCCCTTGTTCCCAAAGCATTAATTCCCGTGTGTATCGCGCTTGCTGGGGTCGGTTTGGTGGGGCCGCAAACCCTGACAAATGTCTTGTTCGCCCAGGTGGCGGATGAGGACGAGTTGTGTTCAGGTCAGCGTCGGGAAGGCGCCTTTTTCGGGATCAATGCATTGATTACAAAACCTGCGCAATCCGTTGCTCTGTGGATCACACCCTTTATTCTGGAAAGAACCAACTTTATTACCCGGGCTTCTAACGCGGGGGAGATATTTTTAGATCAGCCTGCAGGCGCGATTATGGGTATAAAAATATTTTCCGGTGTCATTCCTGGCGCAGCCTGCTTGTTGGGTGCGCTGCTTTTGATAGGGTATCCTTTGCGCGGGGAGAGGTTGGAAGAGATCCAGAAAAAGGTACTGGTGCTGCATAAAGAAAAGAAACAGCAATTTGATGAGCAGTACCTGGGAGAATGAAGAAGATACTTCCGGGGAAATCTCGAATATATTAAACAAAACAATCCAGCTGGTCACCAGTTGGATTGTCGATTTTCTTTTGTGGAAAGATCGTTATTGGGGGCTATTCTTCTTGAATTTCAGCCTCAAGATCTTCTTTTTCAATTTCTTCTTCAATTTCCTCTTCAACTTCTTTGAGCCACTCGTCATCGAACATATCATCATCTTCGATCTCAAAGCATTCTGCTTTCAGCATTTCAATTTTTTGTAGGTTCCAACCGATACCAAATAATATAGCCGCAAAAACCACGTATTGGGCGACATTTGACATGTAGAAACTTGCAACCTCAAATTCATAACCATCAATTATTAATTGGTTTTGCGCAACAGCAGTTGAAATATAATTGGCTGAAAAAATTGCAGCCCAAGTTGAATAGGCTAAAAGGATAGCTGCCAAAACATAAAAAATAATACTGACGACCGGGATTTTCTTTTCTTGCATTAAATTGCCTCTTTCTTTTTAGATTTGAATTTATTTAATGATCTTATTATAGCCCATAAAACAAATTTTGTTTTTTCAGAAGGATTTTGACATTGATCGTTGTTTTGATTTAGTTAATGCGCTTAAAATAGAATCCTTTTTATTGGCTCTGTGAGGATCACTTTTTAGATAAATAAATACTAATTCTTATCCTCACTCTGCTTGAACAGAAAACCAATGCCAATGATTGACGCAATTGTCAACAAAATAGCCCAGGGGCGTTCTAAAGTCCACAACAATGATGCAATCCCTGTTCGTCCTGCCCTCACGACTATGCTTTGACCTGGAACATCGACTGGATCGTCCCATACAAAAGTGTTCAATTTAGAAAGAAAACCCTGTTCCACGCAACCTTCCAATGAAAAGATGTGAATGGGTTTGTTCTTTGTAAAGCATAGGCGAAGATCACGTGATAATTCTTGCCAGGTCAGGGGTTCAATATCAATTACCCCTTCAATATCGACCCCACCGCCAGTACTGCCCACGCCCACTGAATCGGCTTCAGGCGCGTAATTCCATAATACGGCAGAGCCATAAGGGCGCAGAAAGCTGGAATAGAGCATCAATACTTCGCGGTCTACATCAATGTCAACCAGCCCCAGTGTTCGTTGTATGACGGTTGCCT
>JAXHUT010000170.1:0-2365 GCA_034189405.1 Chloroflexota bacterium | reverse complement strand
CTCGGGGATGCCCACATAGCGTCCGGGCGTGAGGATATGGTTATTTTCTCGTATCTCTTCAACCGTCGCCGCTTTACAAAAGCCGGGTATGTCTTCATATTCCTCTAAATCCGGCTGCCCACGCCAGGCGTGATAGGTATCGGCAATCATCCGGATATCCGCTTCCGAGAGTTCCCGATGGGTGCGATCCACCATCTCACCCAATTTGCGGGCGTCGATGAACAGGGTTTCACCCCGCCGGTCACGGAAACCGCTGTTTTCTTTGTCCCGTTCTAAAAACCACAAGCACACCGGTATCTGGGTGCTGTAGAAGAGCTGCCCGGGCAGGGCGATCATGCAGTCCACCAGGTCGGCTTCGATGATGTTCTTGCGGATCTCGCCTTCGTTGCTGGTCTGGCTGGACATGGACCCATTCGCCAGCACAAAGCCGGCGATGCCGCGCGGGCTGAGGTGGTAGATGAAGTGCTGCACCCAGGCGAAGTTGGCGTTGCCAGCCGGCGGAATGCCGTATTGCCAGCGTGGGTCGTCCCCCAGGCGGTCACCACCCCAATCGCTGTCGTTGAAGGGTGGATTTGCCAGGACGAAATCTGCCTTGAGGTCGGGGTGCAGGTCGTTGTGGAAGCTGTCGGCAAAGGTGCCGCCCAGGTCGGCGTCGATCCCCCGGATGGCAAGGTTGATCTGTGCCAGCTTCCAGGTGGTGGGGTTGGATTCCTGCCCGTAGATGGCGATATCGGTGATGCGTCCGCCATGGGCTTGGATGAACTTCTCGGATTGGACGAACATCCCGCCGGAACCGCAGCAGGGGTCAAAGACGCGCCCTTTGTAGGGCTCCAGCACCGCCACCAGCACCCGCACCACATGGGCAGGGGTGTAGAATTCGCCGCCGCCCTTGCCCTCGGCACTGGCGAATTTCGCCAGGAAATATTCGTAAACTCTACCCAGGACGTCCTTGCTCTGGCTGACCTTGTCCCCCAAACCGATGCTGCTGATCAAGTCCACCATCTCACCCAGCCGGCGTTTGTCCAGGGCTGGGCGGGCGTAGTCCTTGGGGAGCACACCGCGCAAGCGGGGGTTTTCCTTTTCAATGGCGACCATGGCATCATCGATCAACTTGCCGATCTCGGGTTTTTTGGCATTGCTTTGGAGGTAAGACCAACGGGCTTCGGGCACCACCCAAAACACGTTCTCAGCCAGGTATTCATCCCGGTCTTCCAGGATAGCGGCTTTTTGTTCTGGGTCGGTGGTGTAGATAAAGCTGTTAGGCTCGTTGATCTCCGCCTTAAGGCCCTCGCGCCGGTTCTCAAAGGAGTCGGAGATGTATTTGAGGAAGACCAAACCCAAAACGACATGTTTGTATTCGGAAGGGTCCATATGTCCCCGGAGTTTATCGGCAGCCTGCCAGAGTTTATCTTCGAAACCGAGGTTAGCTGAGGTGTTCTTATTCGCCATAGGTCTCCTTGATGATGAATCCCACTGAACAATAGTAATTTTAGCATACTTGAATGATAAAGGAATTACCGAATAACCGAATACCTGACCCATAAATGGACCTACGGTATTGCCGCTTCGGTGTTTCGTAGCTCATCGCAATAACAATTTTGGGTTACGTGGTGATCAGCTGAATTGAGCTGTGTCCTGCCGTGAAGTTAATTCGTCTTTGCTTTCGGATTCACATGCAAAAACATACGCTGCACGCGCTGATACAGGGCGCAGTCCCGATCGATCCCCAAGACAGCTTCCATCTCCGCTAAACCTGATTCCCATCCTTCGCTGTCCTGTGGGCAGTCCTGGCTCTTGTGTTTGTCACCCAGGAAATAAATGAACAGCAGGCGGGCTGGCACAGGGGGATTACATTCTTCCGTCAAGAAATACAGCGCTGCCAAACGGTTGGCATACTGGTAGTATTTTTTATACCAATTTTCAAAAGGCGTCGATGCAGCGCCAAAGGCAGATTTGGTTTTCTCCAGAGCTCTTTCGATTTTTTCAATGCTGCGCGGGTTGGTTGCGCCGCAGCCGCTACCTTTTAGTTCATGGGTGTGCGCCTTCGCCTCCACCAGCAGCCATTCTTCATGCCCATCCACCTTGATTTTCCCCACGGCATCCCAGTTTTGCGACCTACCCGACGTCGGCCAGAAGGCATGCCAGTTGCGCAAGATATCCAGATTTTTAATGAATTCAAGCCCATTATATTCAGTATCCCGACCACATTTTTTGTTCTTGTATGAAAATTTAAAGTCCAGCCAGGAGATCGCATCTCCGCCGATTTCAGTCAGGATTTGTTTGGTGAAGTATTCCCTGTGATACCCGAGGAATCGTAAAAGATGCCAGTCACTACCATACCCATGTCCGATTTTGCCCATGATTT
>JAXHUT010000017.1:0-8783 GCA_034189405.1 Chloroflexota bacterium | reverse complement strand
TCCGCTCAGGAATTGTAACCATTAACGGAAAAGAGGTGCTGGCTGAACCAGACGTTCCAGAAACGGTGAAAAAATTATTATTTCGCCTGTCTTCAGGACACTAGTTTGAGAAACTCAGGTTCTAAATCCTACCAAATATAAGAAGGTTAACACCAAAATAACGGCGGGATGACCCTCACGTCGTACCTCCTCAGCACCTGAAGGTGTTCCGCTGCGCTTCAGGCAGGCGTACGCATCCCGCTCTACAATGTTCTGACCCCAAAGGGCATGAGGGGTCCACCCCACTATTTATGGCAATGAGATTCAAAAATTGAAGAATCGGATGACGATTTTATCCTTTATCCTTCATGCTAATAGCTACAATCTACTCCCTTTCAGCTTTGAGCTTTGCTCTGCAAACTACCAGCTACAAGCCATCAAGGCTGTTATTTGTTTTTCAACCATCAAGAATGGTTTGGATGTTTAATTAAAATGTGTTAGAATCAATTTCATCATTCTGGGGCATGGTGCAATGGTAGCACACCGGACTTTGAATCCGTTGATCCAGGTTCGAATCCTGGTGCCCCGGCCACTTTGCAAAGAAGGCATTGAGTACTCAAGAAGGTAGTGACCCCGATAGAAGAACCACGAACCAGGCCATGGGTGTATTGTTGTGCCTAGGGCGTGGTTTTGTATTTAATTATCAAAGGCTTCCCCAACGATCATCGTGGAAAATAGAAGTGCTGAAGGATATTCGATTATGACAACAGCAGCCATCATTTTAGCCGCGGGGGAAGGTACGCGCATGCGCTCCAAACTGCCGAAGGTTGTTCATCCCATCGCCGGTAAACCCATGGTTTGGCATGCCCTCAAAGCCGTTGAAGATTTGGTGAATTTGCCCCTTGTGCTGGTGGTTGGTTTCCGCGCCGAGGCAGTTATGGATGTGATTGGTGACCAGGTAAATTATGCCTTCCAAAATGAGCAGCTTGGCACGGGGCATGCTGTCTCCTGTGCCCGTTCAGAGCTTGAAGGCAAAGCGGATACCCTTTTGGTGACATTGGCAGATATGCCCTTATTGCGCAAGGAATCGGTCCAGGGGATGATGGCGCTGCATAGAAAATCTGACTGCCCGGTCACAATGACTAGTTACATAGGCGAAGCGGCACGCGGTTTTGGGCGTGTGATCCGGGATGAGGGGGGGCACGTCACAGCGATTGTCGAGCAAATGGATGCCACGCCTGAACAATTGGCAATTAGAGAATATAATTTGAGTGCGTATTGTTTTGATGCGGAATGGCTTTGGGAGGCTTTAGCGCGCATCCCGATATCATCAAAAGGCGAGTATTATTTGACTGATGTGGTTGCATTGGCGGTTGAAGATGGCTTTCAGGTTGAATCCTATATCGTTGAAGACCCCGCTGAAGCAATCGGACCCAATAACCGTGTGCATCTGGCTGCTGCTGAAAAGGTGATGCGCAAGCGGATCAACGAGAAATGGATGCTTCAGGGGGTGACCATCATCAACCCTGACGTGACATACATTGAAGCGGATGTGGAGATTGACCAGGATACGGTTATTTACCCCAACAGTCATTTGCGGGGGAGTACCGTGATCGGTGAGGGCTGCAAGATTGGGCCCGACACGACCATTATCGACACGGTTATCGGTAATAATGTAAAAATTCTTGCTTCCGTCCTTGAGCATGCAAAGCTGGCGGACGGTGTGACCATGGGGCCGTACTGTCATTTGCGTAAAGGTGCTGTGTTAGAGGAAGGCGTGCATTTAGGGAATTATGGCGAGGTCAAAGACTCAACCCTGGGTCCGGGTACGAGAATGGGGCATTTTTCCTATATTGGCAATGCTAAAATCGGTAAAAATGTAAACATTGGCGCAGGAACCATCACCTGTAATTATGATGGTGAAAAGAAACACCCTACGGAAATAGGAGATGATGTGTTTATTGGGAGTGATACCATGCTGGTGGCACCGGTCAAAATCGGAGACCGCAGTAAAACCGGCGCAGGGGCGGTGGTAACACGGGATGTTCCGCCGGATACGCTTGTGATTGGCGTACCGGCAAAAGAAAAACGTAAGTTGGAGAAAAGTGACTGAAGAAACCTTAATAATTTTTATAGTAACAGCTGTCGTATTTTTGCTGGATTTGCTGGTTAGTGTTGTTAAAGCAAGTTTTAGTCATGCAAGATTACCCTATTTGTTAAATTTGAGAGAATCACGAGAAGAAAGTGTGGCTCGCACTGTACGCGTGATTGAAGAACCGCGGTTGCGCATCAGCCTTCGCCTGGCTGCAATGCTCTTCCATTTTCTGCTGGCAGGTCTGCTAACGCTTTTGTTAAAAATTTACCAGCCCGAGCTAAATTTGTGGCTGTTGTTGTTATATTTATTAATCGGGATGCTACTGATTGTCTTGATTGAATATGGAATTGAAGCAATTTTCATCCAATCAGCAGAAGAAAATGCCATTCGATTACGATTTATTGGCAGCCTGATTAATATTGTTTTCTCGCCACTCTCAGGGCTATTACAGAAAATATCAGGACCTGAAGTCAAAAACCTTACCATGGCATCGATGACGGAAGAAGATCTAAAAAATTGGGTAGAAGCAGATCAACCAGAGGGTTCCCTCGAAAAAGGGGAACGTGAGATGATCTATTCTATCTTTCAGTTTGGTGACACCCTGGCAAAGGAAATCATGGTGCCGCGAATCGATGTGCTCGCCTTAGACATTAACGTGACACTTGGGGAAGCGCGTGAGACATTCGTGCGTGCAGGACATTCCCGTGTGCCGGTCTATCAAGATACGGTGGACAACGTCATTGGATTGCTTTATGCAAAAGATTTGCTAAGCGTTAAAAAGGATGATGAATCCATTGCGGACCATCGTGAACTTCTGAGGCTGGCTTATTTTGTGCCTGAGGCTAAAAAAATTGATGAGCTACTTGCAGAAATGCAAACGCGCAGCATGCATATGGCCATCGTTGTCGATGAATACGGCGGCGTTGCCGGCGTTGTTACCCTGGAAGATATCGTTGAGGAAATTATTGGCGAAATCCGGGATGAATACGACGAAAGTGAAGAAATGCCATATCAAAAAGTCAGTGATGATGAATATGTATTTCTTGGCCGTGTTGACCTGGATATCTTTAATGAGGTCATGGGAACACAAATTTCAACTGAAAATGCAGATACCATTGGTGGTTACATCTATGGTGAAATTGGTGATGTGCCAATCGGCGGTGAAACCTTGAAGGCAGATAAAGTGACTTTAACAGTTGACCAGGTTGTTGGCCGACGTATCACAAAAGTGCGCGCTAAACGGGACACTATTGATCCCTTGGAAAAGGAGGTTGAAAGTGCTGACGAAGGAAATACAAAATAAACTAATCCAAACAGCGAAGGAAGCCTGGGGACGAGCTTATGCCCCTTATTCGAATTACAATGTTGGTGCAGCAGTCCTGACAGAATCAGGGGAAATTTATGACGGTGTTAATGTTGAAAACGCAGTTTATCCTCTAGGAATCTGTGGCGAGCGTGCAGCGATCTTTAAGGCTGTTTCTGACGGCCATCGCTCATTCCAGGCAATCGCCGTGGTCACAAAAAATGGCGGCACGCCCTGTGGCTCGTGCCGGCAGGTGATGGCAGAATTCGGGCTGGATACGATCGTCCTGATTGCGAATACAAAGGGAGAATTGCTCCATCAATACACTGTTGCTGAGTTGTTACCGCATTCCTTTGGTGAAAAGGATCTTTAATAGGGCAAGTGAGGATTTGATGTTATCAAAGCGCGTGCCGGGTTACCGATCATGCGCTTTTTTCGATTGAGAGTATAAGGTTTTATGTCTTCAAATGAAGCTCGGACCTATCACGCCCAGGCAATTGTCCTCAGTCATATTGAGTATGGTGAAGCGGACCGAATCTTGAAGCTTTTTACCCTGGAAAAGGGCAAAATAAGTGCCATTGCGAAGGGGGTCCGGAAAATCCGATCCCGTAAAGCGGGGCACCTTGAGCCTTTTACACGGGTGAATTTATTCCTGGCAAAGGGACGCAATCTGGATATCATCACACAGGCTGAAACGGTGGATCCGCACCCTGGTTTACGTGAGAGCCTGACTCGGGTCGCTTATGCATCTTATGTGATGGAAGTGCTGGATCGGTTTACTTATGAAGAGGGGCAGAATGTTGGCATTTTTCGGCTTTTGGCAAACACCTTGAGCAGGTTGGAGACACAGCCAAATCCCGAAACCGTTGTTCATTATTACGAAGTGCGATTGCTGGATTTGCTCGGTTTTAGGCCCCAACTTTTTGAATGCATTGATTGCGGGAACAAAATTATCGAAGAAGATCAATATTTCTCACCCCTGGTTGGCGGCATTTTATGCCCGAAATGCGGCCTTGCCCGGGGCGAAGCCTGGCGGGTGGATAAGGATGTCTTGAGGTATTTTCGTTATTTTCAGCGCTCAAACTGGAAAAAGGTTGAAAATGCGATTATCCCCGAGACGATAGAAGCTCCTCTGGGGGAGATGATTACCCGCTATTTCACCTATCTTCTTGAACGGCAGCTCAACTCACCCAGCTTTTTGCGTGAGGTGAGGGGGAAATACGGTAAAAACAAAAGCGATTAAACAGAATGTGAATCGTAGGGTGGGTTGGGTAATACTAAAATCTCTTTTACTGGCTTATCAATTGAAATCTCAATGTAAATACAAAGTGTCCTCTTGACCAACCCACCATTTCCTTTTGTTGAGTACGTATCAAATTTTTATGTCGGATATTTTAGTCGGTGGGTTGGTCTTGAAAGCTTCTTGTAGACGAGGGGGTTGTGGATTGTCAGTATCTGTGTATAGGATTGTCTCTCCCCAACCCACCCTACGAAAAAAATCAAATATAAAACCGCATAATTTGGGGGTGGTATAATGATACGGTTCATTTCAAGAAAAACATCAAAATTTTCTTTTTATTATTTGCGAATTAAATACTCGGAGTAAGATTTTATGGAAAAAGGCCTTGATTTTCAATCAATCATCATGAAGTTGCAGGAATTTTGGGCAGAACGTAATTGCTTGATCTGGCAGCCTTATTATTCGCAGGTCGGTGCCGGCACAATGAACCCTGCTACATTTTTACGGGTGTTGGGACCGGAGCCCTGGAAAGTCGCTTACGTGGAACCTTCCATCCGGCCGGATGACGGTCGCTATGGCGATAACCCCAACCGTTTACAACAGTTTTACCAATTTCAGGTGATCCTTAAACCCGACCCGGGAAATCCACAGGACATTTATCTTGAATCCTTGCAGGCATTGGGCATAGACCCGAAGCAGCATGATATCCGTTTTGTGGAGGATAACTGGCAGCAGCCTGCGATTGGCGCCTGGGGGCTGGGATGGGAAGTCTGGCTCGATGGGCAGGAAATCACACAATTTACCTATTTCCAGCAATGCGGCGGCATCAATTTGGACCCCATTTCTGTAGAACTAACTTATGGTCTTGAGCGCATTGCCATGGCTTTACAAGGCGTTCGCCATTTTAAGGATATCCGGTGGAGCCCTGAACGCACCTATGGGGATGTCAATTTGATGGGGGAACGGGAGCACAGCACTTATTATTTTGACCTCGCTGACGTGGACAGCATGCGAAAATTGTACGACATCTATGAACATGAAGCTGAGAGGGCAATTGAGGCGGGGTTGGTTTTGCCTGCGCATGATTACGTTTTGAAGACATCTCATACTTTTAACATTCTTGATACTCGCGGCGCTGTTGGTGTTACAGAACGTCAGGCTTTGTTTGCACGAACGCGAGATTTAGCAAAACGTGTTGCTGAGGCTTATGTGGGACAACGTCAGGCAGCGGAATTTCCCTGGTTGACTGAGACCAGCCAGAGTGAAACTGTCGTCAAAGATGTGTTGGCGGGTGAATTACAAGAACCACAGGCGCCGTTTCTTTTGGAAATTGGCACGGAAGAGATACCACCATCTGACCTTACATCAGCATTAAACCAGCTGCAAAGCGCTGTGTCAGTTGTTTTGGATGAAATCCGCTTATCCCACGGCGAGGTCAAGGTTATGGGCACGCCGCGGCGTCTGGTTGTGTATATCGAAGATCTGGCAGCAAGGCAGCCTGATCTGTCACAAGAAGTCAAAGGTCCCCCGGCTGATCGCGCATTTGACGACGATGGTCAACCGACGCGGGCAGCTGAAGGCTTCGCCCGAAGTAAGGGGATTAATGTTAATGATCTTGAAGTAAAGGATATTGACGGCGGTGCTTATATGGTCGCAAGGGTGGAACAACAAGGGCTTTCTGCCAGTGAAGTATTGAATCAAGCCTTACCGAACCTGATCGCAGGTATCCGGTTCAATAAATCTATGCGATGGAACGAAAGCGGCGTGACATTTTCACGCCCGATTCGCTGGCTGATGGCACTTCATGGAGGCTCTGTGATTCCTTTTGCCTTTGCGGGTTACGAGAGCGACCGCACCACTAGGGGTCTCAGATTTCAGAATGGTGAGGCATTTACCGTAGATTCCCCCCAGGATTATTTACAAAAGATGATCGACCAGGGCATTATTTTAGACCCCCAGAAAAGAAAGTCGGTTATTCGAAAGCAAGCGGAAGTTTTAGCAGGGAAGGTCGATGGGCGTATTTCTCAGGATGAAGATTTACTGGAAGAAGTTGCCGGTATGGTAGAAAGACCCACGGCTTTTAGAGGTAGCTTTGATGAGGAATACCTGGGAATTTTGCCCCCGGAAGTCCTCACTTCTGTTATGAAGAAGCATCAGCGGTATTTTGTTGTGAAGAATGAATCAGGACAATTATTACCTTATTTTGTAGGTGTCCGAAATGGCGGTGAAGCGAACCTGGATATTGTTGCCGACGGGAATGAACAGGTGATCCTGGCACGCTTTGATGACGCTCAATTCTTTATTGAAAAGGACTTGGAAAGACCCCTGGAATCCTTTGTGGCTGATCTGGACACACTAACATTCCAGGTGGATTTGGGTTCCTTTCTCGATAAAACCCACCGGATAGAATCCTTGGTGAATCATTTGGGTCCAAACTTAGACCTCAAGCCAGATGAGATGGCAGCCGCAAAAAGGGCGGCGTTGTTATGCAAAGCGGACCTGGCTACCAATATGGTGGTCGAGATGACCTCTCTTCAAGGTGTGATGGGACGATATTATGCTTTGAAAAGCGGAGAAACGAATGATGTGGCTGATGCCATTTTTGAGCATTACTTACCTCGATCAGGGGAGGATAAGCTTCCCGAATCTAAGCCGGGTTTAGTGGTTGGTCTGGCAGACCGTCTCGATTCTTTGATGGGCTTGTTTGCGGTCGGCTTGGCACCTACAGGAACCAAAGATCCCTTTGCTCAGCGGCGTGCCGCCATTGGGATTTGCCAGAACCTGATTGAATGGCGTCTTAATTTTGACCTTGATTGGGGATTAAACCAGGCTGCGAAGGTTTTAGAGATGGATGTCAGCCGTGAGGATGTGCACAGTTGTTCGGAATTCATCCAGGGTCGATTACGAAGGATGCTGCTCGACTGGGGATTCAAGTACGATGTGGTTGAAGGTATTATGGCAGCAAAGGGTGCGGATCCCTTTGGTTCCTACCAGGGTGTTCAGGCATTGACAGCCTGGGTTGATCGGGAGGATTGGCATGAAATACTGCCCGCTTTCAGCCGCTGTGTGCGCATCACCCGTGACCAGGACACAACCTATGAGATAGTTGAAAAAGATTTTAAAGTTGGATCAGAGCGGAACCTCTATCAAGCCTTGTTGAAAGCTGAGAAAAATCTGGGCGATCGGGTTACGGTAGATGCTTTTTTGAATGCGTTTCGACCCATGGTGCCGGAAATAAACAAGTTTTTTGATGAGGTACTTGTCATGGACGAGGACCGAACACTGCGAGAAAACCGATTGGGATTATTGCAGCGGATTTCAGCACTTTCAGAAGGCATCGTGGACCTGGGTCATCTGGAAGGTTTTTAGAAGACGATAGATTTTTTCGATCCCGGGGCTGAGGTACGCACCCGGGATCTTTGATTTTAATGGTCAAGAGATTGTTTCGAGAAATTCTCTTGAGATTTGTGTGATATCTTCAGTAGTTTTGATGCCTACCCAGCCATCCTCAGGACGGACGATGTTGGCAACAACAATGTTTGCACCGTTAAAGATAGCGCTGCGTGCCTCTCTCAAATCCACCCCGCCAGCCGCAGAAATTAAGGAGGCGTACTTGCTGCGGATGCGGGTAATTTGCCGATAGCGGATCATCTTTCCCTGTGTGCTTTCCTCGTCTCGCTCTCGATGGATGACGATGATATCCGGGGAATGATGCAAAGGGCGCAGAATATCCAGGGGGTCACCAACACCCAACAAGTCAATCATCGAGAGCATGTTAAGCTGTGCACATTGTTCAATGAAGAGGTCAATTGATTCACTGAGCGCGTTGCCCAAAACATTAACCGCTGTAGCGCTTGCTCGATAGGCCATATCCACTTCGCCCAAAGCGTCGTCCGTGACCTTCATATCAGCGACGATGTGGCCCTGCCAGCGTTTACGAATCGCACGGATGCCGTCCATACCCTCAAGTTTGATAAATGGGGTACCCGCTTCGATCAATATTCGGTCGCTTTGTGGAATACGGGGCAGGGTTTGCCAGACTGTGCCCAGGCCGTAATTGAAGGCAATTTGCAGGTATCTGACATTATTGTCAAGGCCTGGTTTTCTCATGAATCTTTCTTCCCCGCAACCAAATCATCAAGGTTTGCCATGTTAGAGGGCATAAA
>JAXHUT010000169.1:0-2291 GCA_034189405.1 Chloroflexota bacterium | reverse complement strand
GGTCAGTCCGCAAAACCATGGCATTTCAAAGTCATTCGATTTAGTTGGAACCTTCACCCTGCCCTCTCCCTTTGGCACAGGGAGGGGGCAGGGGGTAGGTTTCCTCTTCCGCTTGCTTGTCTTGCTTGAAACCTCGATGATTTGACCCGTTTTTTGACAATCCGCGTTATGATTATTGAGACCGAAAGAAAATCTTGGAGTAGAGGAGCCAATCAAGATGCCAAAAGGAACGTATATTTTCCCAGATGGATTTTTATGGGGCACAGCAACCGCTGCACACCAGGTTGAAGGGCGCAATCAGAACAACACCTGGTCCGCATGGGAAAATGAAGAGGGGCGGATCATTAACGGTCACAAGTCCGGGTTAGCCTGTGATTGGTGGGGTGGACGATGGCGCGAGGATTTTGACCGCGCCCAGGCGGGCGGACAGAATGCGCACCGATTGTCCATTGCCTGGAGCCGCATTCAGCCCGAACCGGACCGCTGGGATGAAGATGCCCTGGATCATTACCGGGAGATGTTGATCGGACTGCGTTCCCGTAAGATGACGCCGATGGTCACCCTGCATCATTTCAGCGAACCCTTGTGGCTGGCGGCTATGGGGGGCTGGGAAAATGAAGCTGTCATCGATGCCTTTGCGGACTTTGCCCGTAAAGCGGTCGAAGCCCTGATGCCGTACTGTAATTTATGGGTGACGATTAATGAACCGAATGTATTCATGTTAGGCGCTTATATTGACGGTATCTTCCCTCCCGGGAAAAAAGATTTGAAAATTGCACTAAAAGTCATGCAGCACATGATCAAGGCGCATGCACGGGCTTATAAGGTGATCCATGAGCTTCAACCGGATGCACGGGTGGGTTCTTCTATTAACTACCGCGGGTTTAAACCGGCGTCCTGGCTGCCCTGGGATCGGATGGCGGCAAAGGTACTCCATACGCTTTTTAATGATTTGTTCCCGCGTACCCTCAAGGACGGCGTGTTTAATACGATCATAAAGAAGACGACTATCCCTGATGCAATTGGTACACAGGATTTTGTGGGAGTGAATTATTACACCACGGACCTGGTGCGTTTTAACCCCTTCGCAGCAAAAGAAATGTATACCCAGCGTTTTTTCCCCGAAGATGCGGTTTTAAGTGAATCTGACTTCATCGCGAACATTCCGGATGGGATGATCCAAGCTGTTCAATGGGCTGAAAGATTCGGCTTACCCATTTTCATCACCGAAAACGGTGTGGATGATTCAAAGGATACGCTTCGTCCCCGGTATATCATCGAGCATCTCCATGCACTTTGGAAGATCATGAATGCTAATATCCGTGTAGCGGGTTATTTCCACTGGTCACTGGTTGATAATTTTGAATGGGAACGCGGCTGGACCCAGCGCTTTGGCTTGTGGGGATTGGATTTGGAAACCCAGGCGCGCATCCGACGGCCCAGTGTGGATATGTATGCAGACATCTGCCGTATGAATGGCATTTCTTCGGATACCGTCGAGAAATACGCGCCTGAGGTGATGGAAACTTTGTTTCCTGTATAAATGATTCACTTAATCCTATGGATAGGTCTCAAACCCGCTGCAGGATTTGACCTCGCCGTTCACTTCTACGAACCAGGTGTACATGTCATAACTGACTGGGTACGCCCCTAAATTTTCAGATTGTTTCTCTAGCAGTGAGTTCGCCTGGTTTCGTGAATAATGATAGGATACCCAGGATTTATCTTGAGATTTCTCCATCGCTGCAAATTTACATGCTAAGACGCCGCCGATTTCATCCCTGACATCATCAGGGGTGTTGTTATCCGTGTAAAATTCAACCAGGGATGGGACGGCATCCGCAGACAGCGAAAAAAGATAACCCGAATCCAGGTCGGACTCAGCCTTATTGTCAACGCCATAGATCGTGCGAGTGATATTTTGATTGACGATGAACCGGTCAATATTGAGCAGATTGATTGTCAATCCAAACCCGACAATAAAGATAATCAGGATCGAGGCTACCCGTTTCATTTTTTTCGTCAATTCTAAAACCGCAACGCCAGCTAGCAGCAGACCAATCCAGATCATAAAGACATGTGCCAGGGTGCGCAACCGCGTGAAGCCATAAGCCGTCTCGTAAAGGTTCAGTCGTGTATAAGCTGAGATCAGGATGATCACAACAAGCCCAACAAGGGTCAGCCCGAGAGCTGAAAAGAGCCGTCCCTGGATTTGCCGCTCACGTTTGGTGATCATGCTCAGTATGTAGAAAAGGACCAGGCTGATGACGGCGACCAGGATCAGTTCAAAG
>JAXHUT010000168.1:0-2339 GCA_034189405.1 Chloroflexota bacterium | reverse complement strand
TATTGCTTCGGCACTGATTGCAAACGGGATTGATATTTTTGGTCATCACCCTAAAGATGAAACACCTTTGGGAATTTTCTGTGCAAATGGGCAGTGTTCCCAGTGCATGGTTTTGGTTGACGGCAAACCCGTTAAATCTTGCATGACGAAAGTAAAACCGGGGATGTCAGTCTTGCCTGCAGATGGTTTGCCAGATATCTCAACTTTGCCGGCTGTGAAATCGACTGCATCACCTTCAAAAGAAAAATCAACTGATATTATCAACAAATCGGTTTTAATTATCGGCGGTGGACCTGCGGGGCTCTCTGCCGCCATTGAGTTAGGCAAACTCGGGGTTGATGTCCTCCTTGTTGACGACAAATCTCACCTGGGTGGAAAGCTCGTCCTCCAAACGCATCGCTTCTTTGGCTCCACAAAGGCAGTTTATGCAGGAACACGCGGCGTGGATATCGCCAAATTATTATCCCAACAAATTGACGAGCTGGATTCGGTCCAAGTTTGGCTAGAGACGACCGCAGTTGCAATCTTTGAAGAAAAAACCGTCGGTCTTTGGCGTGTAGAAAAAGACGACTATGTCCTTATTAAACCGGATGTACTGCTAGTCGCAACAGGCGCTCGTGAACGTAGTTTGCCGTTTAAGGGTAACACTCTACCTGGTATTTTCGGCGCAGGCGCTTTTCAAACATTGGTTAATCGAGATTTAGTTAAACCAACGGATAACTTATTCATTGTTGGTGGTGGCAATGTCGGTTTAATTGCCGGCTACCATGCCCTTCAAGCGGGCATCAACGTGGTAGGACTTGTCGAGGCAATGCCGCAATGTGGTGGTTACAAGGTTCACGAAGATAAATTGGCACGTTTTGGTGTGCCTATTCTCACATCTCACACCATATTAGAAGCAAAAGGAAAAGACCGCGTAAAGAGCGTCGTCATTGCAGAATTGGATCATGATTTTCAACCCCTTCAAGGAACAGAACAAGAAATCCCTTGTGATTGTGTATTGATTGCCGTTGGGCTTAATCCTGTCGACGAATTTTTTCAAAAAGCAAAAGAAGTAAATATGGCCGTTTTTGCCGCAGGTGATGCTGAAGAAATTGCAGAAGCCTCAGCGGCCATGTTTGCAGGAAAAATAAAAGGATTGGAGATCGCAAAACATTTAGGGCTTGACATACCACAGATCCCTGAACAATGGCGGGAATTCGAAACCATCTTAAAATCCCGACCAGGCGAAGTCCTTCCATTAAACGAAGATGCCCATCCTGGAGACGTTTTTCCGGTGATGCACTGTCGGCAGGAGATTCCCTGTGATCCCTGTGCCTCTGTTTGTCCTAATAATCTCATTCAGATCAATCCGAAAGATATTCGAGGACTTCCCGAATTTTGTTCTTTGGATGGAAAAAATTGTATTGCCTGCGAACGCTGTGTTGCAATTTGCCCGGGATTAGCGATCACATTGGTTGATTTTCGGGAAGACCCACAACGCCCCATCGTTTCTATTCCCCTTGAGTTTCCTACAAATTACCTGAAAATCGGCGACCAAGTGCCTGTCACTGATGTTGATGGCAATATCCTTGCAAAAGTACCTGTGACCTATATGCGCACACTGCGCCAATTCTCACACACATTAATTGTACGGGTTCAGGCGCCTGCAGGTATTGCCACAAAGATTGCGGGGATCAGGCTGTTTTCTGGATGGAACCAGACAGAAGAGACCATCGACCAGTATAATCAGCAAACCCAACAGGAAAACATCGTCTGCCGCTGCGAACATGTTTCCGCTGATACGATACGTGACCTGGTGCGCAGCGGTGTCAGGGACATCAACCAGATCAAAGCGGTGACAAAAGCCACCATGGGCGCATGCGGTGGAAAAACCTGTATTTCACTGATAAAAAAAATATTCAGGGAAGAAGGTGTCCCCATAAATGACGTCACTGACCCCACCCAACGTCCCGTATTTGTCGAGATTCCATTGGATACATTGGCAAACCATCATCCGGAAGGGCAGCAATGACTGCGCAAAAGACCAGGGATGTGTATGACGTCATCATCATCGGGGCTGGATCAATCGGTGTACCAACCGCTTATTTCATGGCTAAAGCCGGATTGAAAGTCCTTGTCTTTGATATGTATCCCAGTGTTGGTCAGTCATCAAATAAACATGCTATTGGTGGGGTTCGAGCTACCCATTCAGACCCCGCTAAAATTTACCTTGGTGAACGCAGTATTGAAGTTTTTTCAACCTGGCAAAACCGCCACGGTGATGACATCGAATGGCAGCAAGGCGGCTATTCCTATGTTGCCTATCAAGAACAGCATGCACTTCTTTTAAGAAACTT
>JAXHUT010000167.1:0-3893 GCA_034189405.1 Chloroflexota bacterium | reverse complement strand
ACCGCGAATTGGACGAGAAATTCTGGTCGGCATTCTGCATTTGCACCAATATCCAGAACAACAGTTTGCCCATTCCGGGCAGGGAATAGGGCGCATAGACAAGGTCTGATCACGCCTTTGATGTCCCCAAATGTTTTTTTTGCGAAAAACATAGCCATCCCGGTATTACCAGCGGTCACAAAAGCATCGCCACGCCCCTCTTTGACCCATTCCATGCCAATTTTCATTGAATTTTGTTTTTTAGCTCGAGCGTCCACGATATGATCGCTCATAGCCAAAGATTCTGGGGCATGTGCAATTTGCAGCCTTGACTTATCCCCGGGGACGGCATTTAATAATGGCTGAAGTTCATTTTCATCTCCAACCAAAACGATATCCTCCCCAAGCTGATTAGCGGCAACAACTGCGCCGTGAACTTCCGGGGTTGGCCGATCGTCGCTACCCATTGCGTCTAATATGATTGTCATAATAATACTCCTTCGCATTCTCAATTTTGCTTGACAACACACCTGAGCAGGATATAATTACTTCTGCTCAAGCGCTGGTGCTGGAACTGGCAGACAGGCGTGGTTGAGGGCCACGTGCCGCAAGGCGTGAGGGTTCGATTCCCTCCCAGCGCATTGATCAACAAGCACATAAAACTGTGCTTATTTTTATTTTAAACTGTTTTACGGAAATTCCTGTGACAACCATGTCATAGGATTCACAGGCGTTCCAGAGATATCCATTTCAAAATGGAGGTGTGGGCCAGCAGAGCGCCCGGTGTTGCCAATCTGACCGAGCAAATCACCGGGTTGGACGAAATCACCGACCGAGACATTAAATTCGGACATATGCCAATATCCAGAAAACACGCCCCATCCATGATCAATCAAGACAGCGTTGCCTTTAATGGTTAATTCCTCAGCTAGCACAACTTTCCCAGCAGCAGGGGCATAGATGTTCAGGTTGGGGGCACAAACAGCAAAGTCCATACCTGTGTGGTAGAAAAAGAAACTCCCGTCGTTATAATCACGGCGTTGTCCAAATCGACTGTTGATACAGGGTTCATCCACAGGGTATTGAAAACGACCGTCCCAGTATCTTTGAGGTGTAAACTGATTGAGAATGGGATCGACATAAGCTTCCTCTTCAGCAATCACTTCTTCATCCAAATACTCATCAAGAACAGTGACCCATTCATTACCGTATACGCCAGCTTCAAGAAGAACAAGCTGTTCAAATGTATGTAAAGTTCCATCTTCTGTTGTCAACATAATTTTAAGCGGGTACACACCGGGTTCTTCCAGCGCATGAATACCGTGAAAACTATAATAGGCTTCGCTATCTTCGGTAAAGAAATGCAAATTCGCATCATTAAAGGTGCCTGAAAATTCACCTTGACTGCTGGATATTATTTCAATTGCTAATGTCTCTCCCTGGATGATGGGAAGGTTGTTGAAAGAAATATCTTCCACATTTGGGAGAGGTGTCGAACCCGTATCAGTTTCTGAGGGTGCATATAATTGTTCACCAGAGAGTAGGTCCCATGAGCCAGAGAGTCGGTTATTATCAACCATTTCCCAGGGAGAAATGCCCGTTCTGACGGCGTATTCAAGCATTGTTTCACCATTAGAAACACTGTGTGCCGGGGACAAGGGCGGTTGAGTTTCATCGACAGGGATGATAAAAGTGAGTCCTGCAATCGTTTCTGAGGGGCTGGAAAGCCGATTAAGGTAAACTAGGTCTTCCCATTCGCTGTGGTACTGCCGTGCAAGACCCACAAGGGAAGTGCCATATTGGAGCACTTCAGATGTTAATAACCCAGAAATGCCTTCTAATCCAGGAATGATAAGCCGCTGTTCTATTTTCAAAGCATTTGGATCGGTAATGTCGTTAGCGGTTTGGATATCTTCTGCGGATACGCCAAACCTGAGCGCGATCGTATTTAGAGAGTCCCCTCCCTGGACGATGTAAATGGGGTTATCTTGTTGCGATTGTCCCGTTGCAGAAGCCTGGAAAGTGGAAATACCCAGTAAGGCAAGGAGTAAAATTGATGACCCTGTAATATGCAGCAGTTTCTTTTTAGTATTGTTGATGACAAATCTCATAAAAACCCTTTATGATTCACCTTGTTCTGAGTAGAATAAGAGGGTGTTGTATATCATTCAAATAACAAGTTTACCATAGCCACAATCATAAGGGAAAGGGAATACAACGTGAAGATAACGACATGGAATGTCAATGGATACCGTGCTATTTTGAGGAAAAAAGCGCTTACATGGGTTGAAAATGTTAAACCGGATGTGCTTTGTATACAAGAAACCAAACTTCAACTGGATCAAATCAGCGATGATCAGGCTCGAATAGATGGGTATGAGGCGGTCTGGAACTCTGCTGAAAGAAAAGGTTACAGCGGTGTCGCAACTTTTCATAAAAAATCACCCGTATCTGTGGAAAAGGGTTTGGGATTTGAAAAATTTGATAATGAAGGTCGTGTGATCCGATCGCAATACGAGGATTATACACTTTTCAATATTTATTTTCCCAACGGTGGGCAGGGTAATGCCAGGGTGCCTTATAAACTCGAATTCTACGAGAAATTATTAGATATTTGTGATGATTTGCATGAGAAGGGTGAGAACATCATCATTGCAGGCGATTTCAACACAGCTCATAATGAAATTGACCTCAAGAATCCAAAAGCAAACGAAAAAAACACGGGTTTTCTACCTGAGGAGAGAGTGTGGATCGATAAATATCTCGAACATAATTTCGTCGATGCATTTCGCGAATTGTATCCGGAGCGAGAAGATTATACTTATTGGAGTTACCGTTACAATGCGCGGTCAAAGGACATTGGTTGGCGATTGGATTACTTCATGGTTTCTCAGCAGTTGATGAATCGGGTTGAGGATGTGGTTATTCACAATGAGATAATGGGGTCCGACCACTGTCCGGTAAGCTTGATCCTTTTGGGTTAGGAATTTGAAAATAAAGGGGATTGCTCCAAAAATAAGGGATTTAGTCCCCCTTCCCTTCAATTAGGGGGTGAGGGTTTCTGACTTCTAAACCGCATGAAATGTTATAGTTTTGCAGACTGACATTCCTACTCCTATAAAAACAGATTACATCGCATGGTCACAACATTTACCCCCCTAACCCCCCGCAAGCAGGGGGAATTAATTTAAAGTCTTAGAAAGCAAGCGACTTAATGGCATTCTATGGGAAACCTATTAAGAACCCTCTCATCCAAAGGGAGAGGGCAGGGTGAGGGTTTCAAGTTTCTAAACCGAATGAATTTGAAATTTCATAATTTTGCGGACTGAAGTCCGCGCTCCTGGGAAAACAAATATTTCATTGTATCGTCAGGAGACTTTATCCCCCTAACCCCCCGATTTTGCAACCTGAAACACATCTAAACTGCCGGAGTGCGGGTTTCAACCCGCTTTGATGTAATTATCTTTAATGATTATTCTTATAAACCAAAAGTATTTGAAAAGTCATAATTTTGCGGACTGACCCTCACGCTTTCCAAGCTCTGGGCAGGGTCCGCACTCCTGAGAAAACAGATATTTCATCGCATGGTCACAACATTTACCCCCCTAACCCCCCGCAGGCGGGTTGAATAGGTATTAGTCCACTGGATATTAGGTAATTAGAGGAAGAAAGAGATTCAAATTTCCTGGTGGTTGTTTTGTTTCCCACCCTCACCTCAATCATGCACATGATAATCCTGATGGTATTGGAAGATGGGTTGATTTCTGAAATCACGTTAAGGAGGGGCTGTCTATTTTCTTCTTGGACAACCCCTCCTATAAGATTAATTTTAAGTTATTCAGGTACCCAGCTGCGTAAGACGAGATCACGCGCGGCTTTTACCTCATCACAGCGACGGAGGGGCGTGGTGAAAG
>JAXHUT010000166.1:0-5709 GCA_034189405.1 Chloroflexota bacterium | reverse complement strand
CAAGTAGCAGTTTTGCTTCCGGATCTGCGAAGCGTTCAGACCTCGTCTCACGACGACGCCCTTTCCTTCAGCTAACGGTTGCTGCAACCAAGCTCCGTAAGGGTCTTTCACCCTCTAGTCAACACCCATGCTGGGCACACCACCATCAAAAAGACTGGCTTTTCAACCAGTCTTTGTAAACCTTCTATTAATTCTGATAAATTGTACTTTATTTAGGCCAAATAGCCAGTTCCAATGTCAGCCGTTGGAAATAACTCTGATCAGGTGCAGCGCCCTCACCATATTCCATATCAATCACGCGTGCTTCAAGCTGCAACGTTGCTGTTTCAAGCAGAACCTGCTTTCCTGGTTCGGCAAGTACGGGTTCACCTTTTGATTCGAGCCGCATGCGAATTTTGTCTTCATCATAGGCATGAGCACTCATAATGACCTTCGTAACCGTTTGTATGTCATTCTTGTCAAAAAGCCAAACCTCAAATGCAGTTACTCGCTTGGGATCACCGACACCAACCGTTTCTGAAATACCGACACCACATTCACCCAAGAATTCACCTGTCGGTGCATCGATGCTGAAAGAATCATCATAAAGATCATCCCCCACCATATAAGTCGTCATGAATTGTGCGACCGGCATTGTTTGTTCCGGTGCAGTCGGTACTGGGTCGTGTTGGCTCACAAACCGCTGTTCATCTCTTTCAAAAGCATAATCACTTTCAGACCTTCCCCGCGCCCCCAGAATTTCTTTTTGGACACCCTCTTTTGAGGGATCACGCAGGATAAAGAAATAAATCACAGCGGCAGCAACAACAAGTAAAACCAGACATAGACCGCCGAGTAAAAGCCAATTTGGCCCACCACCCTGATCCTGATCCTCCACAATTTCAGCAACTTCAGTAAATTCTGTTGTGGGTGAAACCTGAATCGATTCAGCACCAACAATGGCTGCAAAACTTGTGATTTGCTGTTGGCTCAGATAACGAGGTTCATTCCTGACGGCTTCAAGTGTTTCTTCCGCCGTATCCTCCAATTCCATCCATGCTTTGGTAGCAACTGAACCATCACCAATCGTGGTTGCTGTGTATATTGACATCCTCAGGTAATCTTCACGGAGATCCTGGCGAAGATGGTAAGGCGCAAGGTCCGTCCATTGAACTGGCCAAATCCCCCATCCGATTACCAGCCCTAAAATCAAACCTAATACAACCCCTACCGATATAGTAACCCTGTAATCTTTAAGGTAGGACATTATCTTTTCTGAATCCATCATCCACTCCTGTCTTGGCTGTCTGAAATATTCTCTTTATAACTATTGTAGAATAAATGCGTACTTTCTGCAATAATAAAATAGGTGCTCAGAATAAGAATTGCAACATTTATGCCACTTCAGACTCTTTCAAAACCTCATCTTGCAAGAAAGTTTTCTTACAGTCCATACATTGTACATGACGTTTATTGGCAATCACCAAAGTGCCACCGCAATTCGGACAGGGTGTCGATATCGGCTTTTTCCAGGATGTAAAATCGCAGTCGGGATACCTCGAACAACCATAGAAGGTGCGACCTTTACGAGTCTTCCGGCGGACAACGTCACCTTCCCCACACACAGGGCAGGTCATGCCAATTTTATCAAGATAAGGTTCCGTGTATCGGCATTTGGGGAAATTGCTGCAGCTGATAAATTTACCATAACGTCCCCATCGTATGATCAAATCATGACCACACTTTGGGCATTCACGTCCAACCTTCTGTAACTCGGCTTTCTTTTCAGGCATTGCTTCTTCAGCATAGGTCAGGCGCTCAGAAAAAGGCCCATAGAATTCTCGCACAATATCCACCCAATCCTCTTCACCTGAAGCAATCAGGTCGAGCTGGTCTTCCAAGCGCGATGTGAAATTTATATCCACAATGTTGGGGAAGTACTCAACAACGAGATCGTTTACCAGGAATCCCGTATCGGTTGGCTCAAGCCGCTTGCCTTCACGCACAACATAGCCGCGATTTTGTATTGTGGACAATATCGCTGCATAAGTGGAAGGACGCCCAATGCCATTTTCCTCAAGCGCCTTAACCAAAGAGGCTTCTGTAAAACGCGGTGGCGGCTGCGTAAAATGTTGATCCGGGTAGAGCTCTTTCAGGTTCTGTTTTTGATTTTCCTTGATTTCGTCAATCGGAATGGCGTCGCTGTCCGCTTCGTCTTCCTCAGTCTGATCCTCATCTTTTCCCTCTTCATAAACAACCAGGAAACCGGGAAACTCAAGCTGACTGCCAGAAGCGCGCAACAAGTAATTATTTTCTGGCCCTTCTCCGATGATTTCAACGGACAACGTTTTATAAACCGCCGGATTCATCTGTGAGGCGACAAATCTTTGCCAGATCAAGCGATATAAGCGGAATTGATCTCGTGAAAGATACCTCTTTATTGCCTTTGGTTTCCGCAACACTGATGTGGGACGGATAGCTTCGTGTGCTTCCTGGGCAGATTGCGTCCGGGTTTTATATTTTGGGGGCACTTTAGGCAAGTATTCTTTGCCATATTTATTTTTGATATAATTTCGCACTTGATTCAGCGCAACATCGGAAATGTTAGTTGAATCCGTGCGCATATAGGTGATCAAACCCGTTGTGCCTTCGCCATCCAGCTCCATTCCCTCATATAATTGTTGAGCAACAGCCATGGTCTTCTTCGCAATGAACCCTAATTTTCGTGAGGCATCTTGCTGCAGGGTACTGGTAATAAACGGGGCTGATGAATTTTTCCGGCGTTTACCGTGTTTAATCTTATCCACGGTATAGACGGATTCCCGCATGTCATCAAGAATTTTATTGACGACTTCTTCACTCCCCAGTTCAGGATCATCACCATTAATCTTGGCTAATTTTGCCCGGTAGGATGTTTTGCCGCCTTCCGGTAAAAGATCAGCATCAATAGACCAGTATTCAACCGGGATAAATGCATCGATCTCACGCTCTCGCTCAACAATTATCCGCAGGGCAACGGATTGCACCCGCCCAGCTGATAAACGGTTTCGAACCTTTTTCCAAAGAATCGGGGTAATGCCGTATCCCACCAAACGGTCAAGGATGCGGCGGGCTTGTTGCGCGTCCACCAAATCCATATCAATGCTGCGGGGATGCGCAAAGGCTTGGGCAACAGCATCTTCAGTAATCTCATGAAAAACAACCCGGTTGGTACGATCTTCTTCTATTTCAGCAGCTTCTATCAGATGCCAGGCAATCGCTTCACCTTCCCGATCAGGGTCTGTTGCCAAGTAGACTTCTTCTGCCTTTTGTGACAACTTCTTCAGTTCCTTGACCACATCACGCTTTTCATTGGGGACGCGATAGCGCGGCTCAAAATCATTCTCGACATCAACCGAGAGTTTCGATCGCAATAAATCACGCACATGCCCAACAGAAGCACGAACAGTATAACCCTTGCCTAAAAATCGTCCAACCGTCTTGGCTTTTGCGGGTGATTCGACGATCACCAATTTTCCCTTGCGTTTGATCTCTTTTTTACGAGAAATTTCAGGTTTAGGGATCCCTTCATGCGCGTCCGTTCTCCCCATACGATATACTTTTGTCCCACAGACCGGGCATGTGCCCTTTGTAACAGGGGCATTAGCAGCGTTATAGGCTGCAACTGGTTCTTTAATTTCTCTTTTTTCCCGACATTTTACACAATAAGCTTCCAATTTAAATCACTCCTACAAATAATCGTCGCGACCGTCATTTTCTAATTTTCGAACGGCTTCACGCACTCGTTGAGCTTGCTTTCGGTCGCAAACGAGCAGCGCATTGCCAGAATCAACAATAATCAAATCTTCAACGCCGATCGTTACAATTAAACGATCCGCTGAATCTTCGCAAATAAGTGTACCGTGCGTGTCAAGTGTGACCACATCCCCGGACAGGTGAATATTTCCAGAGTCATCGCATTCCACCGCCTCAAACAATGAATCCCAGCTCCCTACATCATGCCATCCAAGGTCAATTGATGGGATAACGGCAACTTTTTTTGCACCTTCCATAATGCCGTAATCGATCGTTTCTTTTTGGATTGTCGGCCAAACCGACGCAAGTACATCCGCAGATTCATGAGTTGACCAGCTTTTGCTAATTTTTTCAAGTTTTTGATACAAACCAGGCATTTGTCGTTCAAATTCTGCCAACACAGAATCGACTTCCCAGATGAACATACCAGAATTCCAAACATGCTGACCGTCCGAAACCAGGTCTTGTGCCGCTGGTTTGTCAGGCTTCTCCTTAAATCTTCTGACCCGAAAAGCTTGCAAATCCCCATATGTTCCCAAAGGTTCCCCCTTTTGGATGTAACCATAGCCAGTTGATGCATAAGTTGGCGTAATCCCTAAAGTCACCAGGAACGACTCTTTACTAAGTTGATAGGCGGCTGATAATAATTGTCGAAAATGTGCTTCATTTTTAACCAGATGATCTGCTGTCAGGATCGCCATAGCACCTTGAGGGTCACGATGCTTGATCGCTATGGCTGCCAAACCCACAACAGAAGCCGTTCCCCTCGGCAGCGGTTCAATTATATAATTTTCATTGGGAATCTCCGGGCATTCTTCCTTAAGCCGCGCCACTTGTTCCGCCACAGTCACAACTAAAATACGGTCATGCGGGAAAAGCCCATGTAACCGATCAACAGCGAGCTGGAACATCGTACGATCCCCGACAAAAGCAAGAGATTGCTTTGATCGATCCCTGCGCGAAAGCGGCCAAAGCCTTGTGCCGCTGCCGCCAGCCATGATGACTGCATAATAATGCTCAAACATCGTCAGACTCCTTAATTTTATGAAAACTCTCGAACCACCGCATACCGCATCGCCCCCACGTGCTGGACCAATCCTTTTAATTCCATCATGGTCAACGCAGCTGAAACCTTATCGACTGCTAGACCCACGTCATTGCAAATTTCATCAATATGCATAGGTTCGAAATTCATGACCTTCAAAATCCTGGCTTCCGTTGAATTTGTAGGTAAAACTTGTCGGGCTGTCTTTATCGATTCAAGTTCTGTCAAATTCAGGACATCCAGAACATCCTGGGGTGAAACCATGGCATAAGCCCCATTTTGTATGAGACGATTTGTTCCTCGGCTGGCAGGAGAAAGGACATTCCCAGGGACGGCAAATACATCCCGACCTTGCTCAAGGGCAAAATCTGCAGTAATTAATGCCCCACTTCTATCACCAGCTTCTACAACGATGGTCGCCAGGGATAAACCCGAGATAATCCGGTTTCGCGGTGGGAAGTTGATTCCTTCCGGTTGGGTGCCTAAAGGATAATCACTAATGACGGCACCATTCTCACTGATTGCTTCTGCCAACCGCCGATGTTCAGGTGGGTAAATCACATCTACGCCGCTCCCCAACACGGCAATTGTTCGACCGCCCGCTTCCAGGGCATGCCGATGTGCAATGCCATCCACGCCTCTCGCCAAGCCGCTCACAATCGTTAATCCGTGACCTGCCAGGTAGATACTGGCATCCCGCGTAATCTGCTGCCCGTAATCACTCACCCGCCTTGTTCCTACAATTGCGACTGCAAACTCGTCGGCAGGCATCAGGGTGCCCTTGACATAAATGACGGGCGGTGACTGGTCAATTTCCTTTAACAAGCGTGGGTAATCATCGTCTAATAAAGTCAGGACCGTAATGTCCTTTTCAAGGATTGACTCATAGA
>JAXHUT010000165.1:0-3343 GCA_034189405.1 Chloroflexota bacterium | reverse complement strand
ACGCTGGATCACACCTTCGATGATAAATGGCCCAAATTCTTGCAGCGCAAGATGGTTTTTGCGGTAAAGGTAGGGAGGGATGAATATTTGAAGGGACCCTTCCATATCTTCCAGCGTCAGGACAGCCATCATTTGTTTGGATTTTGTGCGTATCCTTCGATAAGTTTGGCGCATTCCCGCGACCCGCACCTTTTCACCGACAAAATCCTCAGCTTTTAGGGTTGAAATGGCACCAGAAGAAAGAATTTCCTTCCCGTATTTTTCTAATGGGGAAAAATCCAGGCTTACGCCAAGGATTTTCATTTGCGCTTGATATTTCTTTTCCACGCCGTAGTCTTCACGTTGTTTTGTGTCAGAAAATAATGATAATTGTCCAACCGGATGTTTATGGGTCAGTCTTTCAAGAGCCTCCGGTATCGTTGCCAAGTTTGCCAAGGCACCACAGCGGATCAGATTTTCAGCTTCTTTATGATGGGGGTCAACACGAATTAAAAAATCCTCGAGAGAATGAAAAGGACGATTTCTTATGATGGAACCAATGGTTTTTTGGGTCAGTTCCCTGACCTGACCCAAGCCCATATACAATTTAGGTTCCCCATTTGGATAGGCGACTCTGAAGCGGTGATTTGAATGATTGATGTGTGGTGGTGCAATGGATAAACCAAGCCGACGTGCTTCCATCAAATAGACACGTTGTGAATAATACCCACCGCCAAATCCGAGAACGGCTGCCATAAATTCAGCAGGGAAGTGGGTTTTGCACCAAGCAGCGTTCCAAGCCAGTTTTGCATAAGAGGCAGCATGCGCTTTAGGAAATCCGTAACCAGCAAAGGCTGCCATCATTTCCCAAATCCGCTCACCAGTTTCGATAGGAACGCCTTTGTTCAAAAGGGCACCTTCGATGAATTGCTTTCGCAAGGTGTCCATCACACCGCCAGGGTCAAAGTGGCTCATTGCTCGGCGGAGAATATCGGCTTGAGCGATAGAAAGCCCGCCTAATTCATGCGCGATCCGCAAGACTTGTTCCTGGTAGAGGATGACGCCAAAGGTGTCTCCCAGCAAATCCATTAAGCTGGGATGAAGATGTTCGATGGGTTCTTCCCCGCGAAATCGACGTACAAAAGCATCTCTCAAACCACCCCGCAAGGGTCCAGGTCGATAAAGCGCTAAGGCAGCCATGATATCCTCGATGTTGCTCGCGTTGATCTCCCGTAAAGTTGCGCGCATTCCGGGGCTCTCTATTTGAAAGCAGCCAATGGTTTGGGCTTCGGAGACCGTTTTTTCGGTTTCTGGGTCATTTTTTGGTATGCTGTCTAAAACTTCCAGGCCGTTTTTAAATTCACTGATTCGCCATGACCTGACTTTGTTTGCGACTTCACCCAGGACGGTCAATCCACGGATCCCGAGTAAATCAATTTTTACCAGACCTAATTTTTCAATTCCGTCAAGGTCAAATTGTGTATGGTTGACGCCTAGGGAGGTTGAGTGAACCAGGGGTACCAGGTCTCTGATGGGGAAGGGGGCAATGATGATCCCGCCAGGATGGACAGAGAGGTGCCGAGGAATATCAAGCATGGCTTTTGCATCCTTGATAATGCTCTGGATCATTGGGATGGAATGTTCACCTGAGATACCTGAAAAGGGATCCCCTTCCTCATCATTTCGTCGAAAACTGAAGGAAGATGGCAGTCGTTTGGAGAGCTGTCGAATAGTTTCTTGCGAAAGACCGTAAACCTTAGCCACATCCTTCAGGGCTGATTTGGGCCGGTAACGATTGATTGTCCCGACCATCGCGACATGGTCATCACCATAGGTGTCAAAAACGTATTGAATGACTTCATCTCGACGTTGTGATGCAATATCTATATCGATATCGGGTGGTTTTTTGCGGGCTGGGTTGAGAAATCGCTCAAAGTATAAATTGAGGGCAATTGGATCGGGAGAGGTGATATTTAAACAATGGGCTACGAGTGAAGACGCTGCTGAACCCCTTGACGACGTCGGGATGCCCAATCTTCGAGCCTGGTTGATCACATCCTGAACAATCAGGAAAATCGGTTCATACCCCATCTCAGAAATGACGTTAAGTTCATAATTCAAACGTTTTGTGATCGTATCGTCCAGGTGATGATAGATTTTCCTAGCGCCTTCATACGCCTTTTTCTTGAGGTATTCCGCTTGGGATAGTCCTGGTGGTGTTTTGAATTCGGGATAATGCGTTTGTCCAACCGGAAGGGTCAGTCGGCATTGACTATTGATGCGCTGAAGGTTTTCAATGGATTCGGGGATATCTTGGAATCTGTGAATGAAATCTTCTTTTGTTGGAAAATGGGCTTGTCGTGAGAGATCATGATCATCTTTAAGGGCTTCCAGGTTTGTGTTTTGGCGAATTGCGGAAAGCGTGCGATAGATTGCCTGGTCTTGTGGGTTTTTGTAAAAGATATTTTGTGTAGCGATGGTTGGGATGGCATAATCTTTTGCTAGATTTAACAGGCTTTTTTCGTTTTTTAATTTTCCATCCATAAATCGTTGAATTTCAAAATAAAGGTCATCCTCGAAGAGGCATTTAATATCTGTTAAAAATGAATCAGGAAGGTGCAGTGATTGGGAACTGCTAAACATCAACGCTCTCAGGATCCCCCGTGGGTCACCCGTGATGCACATCAAACCAGAGCGATGGTTTTGGAGGTGTTTGAGTCCTATTTGCATATTTTCAACCAGCATTAAACTGCTTAAACGCGATAAATTTGCCCAGCCTTCTCGGTTTTTTGCAATCAAGGTTAATAAGCCCTGGTACCCCTTGTAATTAAAATCGATCTCAAGCCCGATAATGGGCTTAATCCCCCTTGCCATGCATGCTTCATAGAAAGCAATTGAACCCCCCAGATAGCGATGGTCTGTCAAACCCAATGTGCGGACACCTTGGTTTGACGCCATGGTGACCAGGTCTTCAGGCGAAATGAGCGATTCTAAAAATCCAAAATAGGAATGGGTTCGTAAAAAGGGGATATCATTCATGATTAATTTTAGAAATAGAGAACATTTATTCTAATAATTATAGTATATTTAGTGATTGCTTTGCAAATAAATTTGGCGGAGGGTGTTGAAAAACAAATAACAGCCTTTCGAGAAAATTTTCTGAATGATTTTAAAGCTAATGGCTTCGGAATTGATGTGAGATTCGTAGGGCGGGATGTGGTTTTCATCCCGCCGATTTATCAGAATTGACCAATAACTTATGGTTAGACAAGAAAGAAACTGAAACCTATGCTATAAATGGTGCGGTGAAAAACGCACCGCACCCACAAAGATTCACATTTGATTCAGAGGAATCCTTTTTTTA
>JAXHUT010000164.1:0-4016 GCA_034189405.1 Chloroflexota bacterium | reverse complement strand
TATGTTTTGGCAGAAAAGGTTATTGATGAAAGCTTCCTATTTATGGCGGCTAACCTCATTTATGAACCTTCCTACGTCAGTCTGGAATCCGCTTTGGTTTATTATCAGGTGATCCCTGAATCTGTATTAGGGGTGACAAGTGTAAGTTCACGAAGGACCAAAGCGTTCATCAGTGATTGGGGCAGGTTTCAATATCGGAGTGTTAAAAGTGATTTATTATTTGGTTACGAAGTGGTTGAAGTAAATCATCATCAAAAGTTTAAAATGGCAAGATTAGAAAAGGCTATTTTGGATTATCTTTACTTGAACCCCGATATCAAGCATATTGTAGATTTTGAAGGGTTGCGATGGAATAAAGATCAACTCCAATCTGAGCTTGATGAAGCGCTTTTCAAAACTTATCTCTCAATCTATAATAAAAACGCCCTTCGGGATCGGGCAATTATATTGAAGGAATATCTCAATGCTTGAGTTTGACCAGATCAAAGAACAATATCCCAAGCACCTCCAAGTTTTTGAACGTGCAATTTTGCGAGAATATTTGCAATGCAAAATTTTGCAAGCGATATTCGAGAGCAACCAGGCTAGTAAGTTGTCCTTTCTTGGTGGAACGGCTTTGCGGCTCTTTTATGATAACCAGCGTTTTTCTGAAGATATTGACCTGGATAATTTTGGTTTGACCTGGGATGAATTTAACGACGTGGTTAAAAAAGTTGAACGCTTTTTATCCCTTGAAGGTTTTGAAGTTGAGGTAAGAGGAATTAAGAAAGCTGCATATCATCTTTACTTGAAATTTCCAAAATTACTTTATCAAGAAGGACTGTCCCCATTCAGAGATGAGAAGGTTCTTATCCAGGTTGATACTGTTGCGCAAGGGTATGATTATGACCCTGAGATCAAAATTTTGAATAAGTTTGACGTATTTTCAGAAATTCGGGTAACGCCAATATCGTTGTTATTATCTCAAAAAATCTATTGTGCGGTTAATCGAATCCGTCCTAAAGGGAGGGACTTTTACGATATCACATTTTTGTTTGCGAGAACGAAACCTGATTTTGATTATCTTTATAAGAAGATGGGGGTAAATTCCAGCGGTCAGATTAAAGCATTTGTTAATAAAAAAATTTCACATTACGACTTTGACAATCTGGCAGAGGATGTGGCGCCTTTCTTAATTAATAGGAAAGAAATATTGCGTGTTAAAAAGTTCAAAGAATTTTGGGCACAGGTTGATTTAGGATAAGGTGAAACCCATAAGAATTTTTACGGCCAGATCTGCCACGTTATCCAGCTAACCACAACCCCTAAAATGATCCCGCCCACAGCTTCACCCGGCGAGTGCCCTAAAACCTCTCTCAGTTCATTGAATTCTTCAGCGGGTTTAGTCTTGCCGGCAAAGATTTCTTCGATGATCCGGTTAATTTGGTGTGCATGGAAGCCAGCCTGGCGACGGATGTTGGTCGCATCGTAAACAACTACAGAGGCAACGGCAAAAGCTAGTCCAAATAAGGGTGTATCAAAACCAACGTAATGCCCCACACCTGCAGCTGCCGCAGTTACTACAGCAGAATGGGAGCTGGGCATTCCCCCTGTTCCAAAAATCAGGGACCAATTCCATTTTTTTGTTCGTAGATACGCCAGGGGTAATTTGAGGGTTTGCGCAAGTAATGAGGTAATAATGCAGGCAATGAAAACAGGATTATTAAAAATTCCTTTTAACGGCATGATATTTATTCTTCGTTTTCTAAGGTTTGTTTGGACTCCATATCGAGTGTACGCACCTGGCTTTCAGCTTTCTCCAATAATTCAGCGCAGTGTCTTGCCAGCGCTTGCCCTCGCTGGTATCGTTTGAGAGACTCTTCAAGCGATAATTCTTCACCCTCGAGTTTGTTGATATTTTCTTGAAGTGCTTTGAACGCAGTTTCAAAATCCATATCTTTAATAGCTTGTAATTCTTCTTTTTCCATTATCAGGCCTCTCCTGTGTCTATTTGGGTTATACGGGCGTCCATCGCGCCTTGATTGACTTTGATATGCACATAATCATCTGGTTGGACTTGTTCAACGTTTTTAACAATGCTACCATCTTCATGCCGGGTGACGATGGCATAACCTCGCTGCAGAACAGCCTTTGGATTTAAGCCGCGTAGGGATTGTTGGAAGTTCTCTAACTGCAGTTTTTTTCGTTCGAGGTTAGCCTGGACAGCACGATCCAGACGGTGGGTTAATTCATCCAGTCGCTGGCGGTAGGTATCAATTTGGTGGGCAGGGGATAAGCGGTCCAGGTTATTTTGTAATTGCCCATGTTCCCAGCGTAGGTCTGAAATTTTTTCGGACATTAAGATAGTATGTTGATTGATAAATTCAGCGATAACCCCCAGCAATTCTATTCGGTCAGGTGTCGCAATTTCTGCTGCTGCAGTTGGCGTGGGTGCTCTGACATCCGCTGCAAAATCTGTCAGTGTGAAATCTGTCTCATGGCCGACCCCTGAGATAACCGGCGTGGTGGATGCTGCCACAGCTCTCACTACCCCTTCGTCATTAAAAGCCCATAAGTCTTCAATCGAACCGCCCCCACGACCGATCAAAATCACATCGAGATTAGATTCCTGGTTTATTCTTTTAAGAGCGTTCACAATGCCGGGGGGTGCTTTGCTGCCTTGAACAGGGGTTGGCGCCAATACGACTGACGCGATGGGGAAACGTCGCTGGATAGTGTTGAGCATATCCTGCAAGGCTGCGCCCGTTGGCGATGTGACAATACCAATGACTTTCGGCATCTGCGGGATGGGGCGTTTACGTTCTGGGTCAAACAAGCCTTCAGCCTCCAATTTTGCCTTCAATCGTAGATATTCTTGGTAGAGCACACCTTCACCCGCAGGTCGCATGGTGTCTAAATACAATTGGACCTGACCGCTAACCTCATAAACACTCATACTCCCATGGACCTCAACAGCCATACCATCGCGTGGTGAAAATTTCAACCTGGCAGCTGTATTGCGCCACATCACGCATCGGATGGCTGAATCGCTATCTTTCAGAGTGAAATACAGATGTCCGGATGAGGGTTGTGAAAAATTTGAGATCTCACCCTGCACCCATATGTCTTGCAGGATCTCATCGCTTTCAAGCAATTGGCGCAGGTAGCTGGTGAGCTGGCTGACACTGAGGATATTTTTGGGTTGAAAAAGCGTATATTGTTCATTCATGATCATTGCCTAAGTATAACAAACAAATTTGACGTGTTCATTTTCTGTTACAATAAATCATACCTGACAGCGGATGAAAATTTGTAAGGATTATTGAAAATTGGATCATATCTGGACACCCTGGCGTATGAAATATATTCAAGAGAATAATGATACTGAAGATTGTATTTTTTGCTCAGCGGCGATGGGCGAGGATGATTGTGATAGTTTGATCTTCTTTCGAGGGGAGCATGTCTTTATGATCTTGAATCGCTATCCTTATACAACGGGTCATGTGATGTGTGTCCCTTATGCACATGAAAGGCGTTTGCATGACTTGACTAAAGAAACCCGGATGGAAATAATGGATTTCACAAGCAAGGCTGTAGAGGTGCTGCAAAGGGTATACGCTCCGGAAGGTTTCAATATTGGATTAAATTTAGGCAAAGTTGCAGGAGCGGGTGTCGCCGATCATTTGCACATGCATATTGTGCCGCGTTGGATGGGAGACACTAGTTTTATGTCAGCAGTGGGGGATACGCGTGTTCTTCCTGAGTCTCTTACGGATACTTATCGACGTGTTAAGGATGCCTGGGAGGTATTTGAAAAGCAAGAACAAGAATGATTAGTCGGAAAAAATTACTTTTATGATTTTGAAAAGTTCGCCTGAGCTTGAAATTGGCATGGAAACAGAAAAGTCCTGTGCAAGGGATGACTTATTTGTGTCTTTAGACGATTTTTTTACTGCTTGTAATGAGGGCGCGAATCAGCGTAATCACGCCCAAGGCTATCACCAAAGTTGGCCAATATTTGGTAATTTCAGGATCCA
>JAXHUT010000163.1:0-8335 GCA_034189405.1 Chloroflexota bacterium | reverse complement strand
GCGGATGACGTCTCAGTCATCCGCAAGTGGTTTTCGGAAGGAGTCTCTAAACCAAAAGGAGAGAAAAGATAATTTTATCTTTTCAAAGTTGGGGAAAACCCAACTTGTTGATAAGAGTATAATACTTTCCCGACCCTTTGAGATTAAGAACATGTTAATACTTGGGGAGCAAATGTTTAAGGTTTCCCATAAGTACATCTACTTTAATAAGAAATCTGAACAAGAAATCGGTACTGTATCCCCAAAGTAAAAACAGCCCCCAAAAGACCTGGAGGCTGTTTCACTTTATAGATCGTTTTCAATCAAACGATTTAATTCTACTGAATTTCCTCAACCAGTTCATTTGCTGTCTGGGTTAAGGTTTCAAGAACTGCTAAGACTTCTTCTTCGCTGGCTGCATTATACAATTCTGCTGCTGAATCATCAATTGTGCGGCGAACAGATGACCAGGCAGGGAAGGTTTGTGGTTCTGATGGGCCAACAGCAGCTAGTTGAACACCGGTTGCCCATACAGGATTCTCAGCTGCGTGATCAGCAAGAAGTTCTTCTGTCGTGACCTGCGTTCCATAGTAACCACCAACTTTAACCCATTCTGCCTGGATCTCAGGTGAGGTTAACCACTTGACAAACAGCCAGGAAGCCAGTTGCTGATCTTCAGTACTTGGAACGACGCCCAACATCTGCTGGAAGGCATTCACAGCCAACTGTCCGTCTGGACCGGGAGCTGCAATGAAACCCCACTCATCATCATTGTTCGCATCTTCGAAGGCAGCCTCATAATAGGGCAACCCTGCGGTGGAACTCATGGTGATCAACGCTTTGCGCTGTCCCTGTTCAGGGTTGGGATAGCTTTCCGTCTGCCAGACACAACCTTCAGCCTTCATGTCGTTAATGAACATGGTTGCATCAATGGCTTCTTGTGAGGTGAAATCATAAGCGGTGCCGTCTGCATTGAGTTCATCGCCGCCAAAGGCATACAGGAAGTGCAGCCAGTTCGTGGCACTTGGGTAATAAACCAAGCCGCCGGTTCCAGCAAAATCACCACCAATTTCTTCATTGGCAGCAGCAGCAGCACATACTTGTTCGCGAAGTTCATCTGCGGTAGCAGGTGGTGCTTCAAAACCAAGTTCTTCTGCCCAGGTAAAGTTGTAAACCAGCACATTGGCTGACTGGGTGAAGGGATAAGCAATCCATGCGCCATCCGGTGTTGTACCAGCTGTGCGCAAATGCGGATACAAGTCATTCAATTCTTCTTCCGTCAGACCGTATTCAGCATCTTCAATATAGGGTGTCAGGTCAACAATTGAATCAACAGAATACCAATCTGTAAGGGCGTTGGTATAAGCTTGAACGACATCAGGAAGATCACCTGATTGAATGCCTGCATTGAACTTATCTTCAATATCGCCATAATTGCCCTGGTCAAAAGGCTGTACAACGATACCGTATTCATTGGTCTGATTAAATTCATCAACCAGCGCATGTAAATCTTCTTTTTGTTGATCAGAATAAACATGCCAGAAGTCAATGGTTACACCATCAAGAGGGGCAACAACCTCTTCTGTTTCTTCAACCTCTTCAGTTTCTTCGACCTCTTCGGTTTCTTCAACTTCTTCAGTGTCCTCAACCTGTGGCTCGTCTGTGGGTTCAGGGGTTGCCTCAGGAGTACATGCAGAAAGAACCAGTGTCATTACCATTACTATTGCCAGCAAAAAACTAAATTTCTTCATTTTTTCGTCTCCTTAAAAATATTGGATATTCAAAACCGTTCGTTTGCAAAGTTAAAGCAAGTGTCGATCAAACCACCTCCTATCATTATATCATTTTTATCCTTTTAAACCCGATCGTGCAATACTTTCAGTAAATTGCTTCTGGGTAAAGAAGTAAATTATCAAAATCGGCAATATTGTGATAAAAGCACCAGCCATCGTCAGGTTGATTTCCTGACCAGCTTCCGTTACGAAGCTCATCAAACCGACAGAAATTGGCCGCCAGTCCGGGGTATTGGTCACCAGCATCGGCCAGGCTAATGAGTTCCATGTTCCAATAAAGGATAACACCAGAATAACCATCAAAGGCGCTTTAGACAAGGGTAATACGACTTGTGTCAAAAATCGAAGATGACCAGCCCCGTCAATTTGTGCTGCATCAAACAATTCATCCGGAACCTGTGCAAAGAATTGTTTTAACATGAAGATCGAAAAAATGTTTCCCATAAATGGGATGGTCAAAGCTGGCCAGTTATTGATCCAGCGGAGCGGACCAATCCGCCCAAGCCAAGTCACTGTTAAAAAGTTCGGAATGGTAAACACCATCGCCGGGATCATCATAGTGCTCAACAACACACTAAATATAAGGTCTCTTCCTGGAAATTCCATCCGGGCGAAAGCATAAGCCGCCAAAATGCTAAAGGTCAACTCTCCTGACAGGGTGATTACAGTGATCAGGATACTATTGGTGAAATACTCAGAAAAATCAGCTCGTCGCCAGGCTTCAGCATAGTTCTCAAAATGAAATTCCGATGGGAAAAAAGCAGTCCCCAATGCTTCCCCTAAATTCATCAGTGACGTTGATATCATCCACACAAAGGGTACCAGTGAAACCACAACCCCTAATATTAAGATTGCGTAAATTAACAAATTTCTTTGTGTTGAAAACTTCATACGCTTTTTCCGATATGGTTTTTTAGCCATAAAACACCTTTGACCCTTGCGTTTTGTTATTAATAAAAGAAAGCAAAATAATAATGCCAAATAAGATAAATGCTAACGCTGAGGCATAACCATAACGCAGTTTTTCAAAAAATTCAATAAAAATTATCAAAGAAAAAGTATCCGTTGTGCCCAGGGCAAGATTTGACCGGAAAATCCAGATCGTATTGAAAGCTTTGAAGGTGCCGATGATCGCGACCAAAGATAAAAAGTAGGTTGTTGGTGACAGCAGCGGGAAGATAATATGTCGGAACACCTGCCATCGGTTCGCGCCATCAACTTCTGCTGAGTCTGTCATTTCTTTGGAGATATTTCCCAATCCTGCCAGGT
Source organism: Chloroflexota bacterium (assembly GCA_034189405.1). GTDB lineage: Bacteria > Chloroflexota > Anaerolineae > Anaerolineales > Anaerolineaceae > Brevifilum. The sequence continues at coordinate 5,294 of JAXHUT010000163.1, read as the reverse complement.
AAATCACCGTGTCATAACCGACATAGGTCCAAATATTATGAATGATGATCACAATCAAGGCAAGGCTAGGACCAGCAGCCCACGTCGGAACATTAAACCCCAGTGTATCTCCCAATATGGTGAGTATTCCTCGAGGTTCAAACAACCATTGCTGCGGTTCCAAACCCAAAAAGCTCAAAAACATGTTAACCGGTGCAGATTGTCGGTTAGAGAACATCTGTTGGAAAACCGCTGCACTGGCAATGCCGGGTGTAACATAAGGTATAAAATACAGAATTCTGAAAATATTGGCGCCACGAACCTTCTGAAACAACAATACCGCCAGGAATAATCCAATCGCTATCTGCCAAGGCACTGTCCCAAGCGAGAAGAACACCGTCACTTTGAGACCCTCCCATAAATCCCGGTCGCCAGATGCCACAATAGTCGGGATCTCACCGATAAGCAGCCATGCGCCAACCAACAATGCTGCGGCCGCCAAAATTTGAACAAGGAAACTGGCCTTTGATTCTCGCCCGGGTGCGCGTTTCCACAAAATCCACGCAAGGGCTAATAAAATTACACCCGCCGTTATTGAGATAAATTGCGGCCAGATACCCGGGTCTGTTCCAGATTCAAAAGCTGCGGTATAAGCAGCCCCCACTCTTTCAAAGGTGTAATAAATCAATCCCACACCAGCACCAAGGGCAAGGAAAAACAACGCAAAATAAGACTGATATTCCAACGTCCTTTTATTGCGCCAAAGCCAGTAAACAAGGCCCCCGACCACAAGGCTGGCAAGGAGCAGCCAGAGAAAAGTCCGCCAGGCTGGTAGAACCGTCTCAGCCCGTAAAGCCTCACGTATGAGCTGTATGAAAAGGCTTTGTGATCGTTCCAATCCTCTCAGTTTGTCAGCGATATCCAGCACCTCAGGAAGCGCAGAGTAAAACCATCGAAATAGAGAAAAAGTTGTCACAGCGAAAATCAAGCCAGGAATGACCGTAAGCCAGGGCTTTTCTTTATTGTCCCTTGCCATTTGTAAAATGTGCTTTATTAATAAAAACGCACCAATTAGAGCAGCAACCCCCAAGAAGAAAACGATAATATACGCCAGGTTCCCAATCGCATTGACATAATTCTGGATGTGGATAAAATCGCCGCGTTTAATGCGCCACTTATGCATGCTCACATAAATTGCAAACCCCACCGGGAATAGTCCAAAAATAAATATCAGAATCGTAGATGGTGCAATAAAAGCATAAGCTGTCAATGCTTCTCGTATCTTCCGCCCACTTCTTCCTGTAAAAATACGTTTAAGACGTTTTTTCTTTTCCATAAATTATCTTTGCATCGAGCTTAATGATTTGTAAACAAACCAACAAAAATTATAGCATACTTATCAATGCCAAAGTTAATTTTACCATTGAGACACCAGCACAAATATCATTGATTTTGATTGACAAATGACATCCGTCCAAATAACGATCAATGGGATTGAAATAACTTCATAGAAATTGTTTTAATGCCCTTAAACCTTACCACATTCACTCTTGAAACCTGTAATTTAATAATAAATTGTTACTAATAATATCGTTCTTATGAATGACTCAATCCTTCATCAAATTCCGATAACAAAGCTGTTTCCTCGATGGGTTGAATTTTTGGAAACAATTCTGGATCATTGGTCCGCGTTCTTTTCGTCAATAAACTGTTGAATTGAGGCCGTTAAATGCGCACCAAATAGGAGTATCAGCGCGGTAAGATAAATCCAGAACAACAAGGCAACAACTGTTCCCAAAGAACCATAAATCAAGCGGTATTTCGAGAGCCCGCTGCTCAAATACCAGGTAAAACCCCGGTTGAGCAGCTGCCAGACAATACCCGCGACCAAGCCGCCTATTAATGAAGCTTTGCGCGAAACGTTCACAATTGGCACCCAGTAATAAGTCGCCCAGAACAATAACATGTTAAGCAACACCGGCAAAGACAGGGAAATAATCCGCCATAAGAATGTTTCTTGCAGCGCTTTGCCATTCAACGGAATATTTATAGAGGGGATCAAACCAATCACAGTTGATAAAGCAAAGGACAACAACATCAACAACCCCAACCCCAGGAACATCAAAAAGCCCAGTAGGCGCCCCTTTAGAAAATTCAACGAATCGGCTTTTGGAAATGCTCTATTGATGTTTTTCGCGAGAATATTGAAGACACTGGTTGCTGACCAAACCAGAGAGATTAAAGCAACCAGGGTTACAGCACCCCGTAATTCCAGAACCTGATTTATGTTTTCAATGATTACCTCTTTTGCGCCTGGGATAACCCCCTGTAATATTTCTAAGAGCCTTGCCTGCACAAATAGTCGATCGACAAAGAAACTGCCGATGACAATAAATACCAACAGCATTGGAAATATTGAAAAGAAAGCATAATATGCCAAACTTGCTGCTGTTTCAGAGCCGCGTTCTTGTGTAAATCGCTCAACGGCCCTGCGGACAACACCCAAGATGCCACCGCTTAGTTTGTTCAAACGCCGATACAGGCGTTGAGTGCGGTTGATCAATTTTTCTGATGACTCTTTAATATCCATAGGATCAAGAATGATAACAGAGATAAACGTTTTGAAACAGGTCTTAATTATACTGGCTTTGCGCATTTAAAAATGGGCGGTCAAGGTTAAGAAGATTCCCTTGTTCGTAATACGACTTTTATATCTCAATATCTTAATTAATAAGAAGGGCTATTACAAGCACCTGACAAGGTATAATTTTTGCAGGTCAAAATTGGCAACCAAGGAGCAAGAATGAATATTGAAACCATCCAGAATTATTACAAAGCCCGCGGCCTTCAATGGCCGTCTGCAAAGGATGCTCTATGGTTTTACCTCTCAGAAGTTGGGGAGCTGGCAGAAGCCTTTCTTTCTCACCACCAAGACCAGCTCACAGCGGAAGAAATCCGGATGCTTGAAATCTTTTCAGAGCAGGGCAACCACGCCGATCAGATCGTTTCCCGTGTGGGTGGATGGGTTCGTAACAATGACCGTGTTCGCAAAGAGGATATCAGCAAAGAAGTTGCTGATTGCGAAATGATGTTAGGCGTTTTTATGCACAGCCTGACCGGCACATCCCCGGATGAAGCCCTCCTTTCGAAAATGAAAGAAAAATTAGGGGATAAATCCAATCACCTTCTGTAAAGGCCCTTCCTGTAAACATCACCAGGAAATTAAGAAGCAGAGACGCACCTCACGATGCGTCTCCGAGTTCATTTATTTAATTCAGGCACTTATCAAATTACGATTCATTATCCTGTTCTAGGGTAAAGGTCTCGACAAAGCCGCCATATTGAACGGTATACTCGCCTGCTGGTATACCCTCAACATCCAATGAGATTGTCTCTTCAAAAGGCACGAGTGCCATCGTGCAAGCAACATCGATGGGTTTACGGGTCACAATATCAATTGTGAATGTTTGCTCTTCACGCGGTGCAGTGATCTCGTAAATCTTGGTGCATCCATCAGGGAGGTAACCCGACATTGTGACGCTAACCTGGACCGGGAAGGATTCCATGACATTAATGCTCATCGATTCAACTTTTGCCTGGCTCCCGTATGCGTACTTCATAGCCTGGCCTTCGCCAGATAGAACATTGTTCACATCAAGGGTGAAAGCCGCTTGTTTATCTTGAACAACCACGGTGTAAGTTCCAGCCTCCAAGCCCCGTATATCCAGATCGACCGTTTCCTCGAAGGGTACCAGGGCTTCAGTACAGGCAACATCTCCGGTCAAATGCCGGGTTGTCAGCGTCAAATTAAAGTTCAGACCCTGCCGTTCAACTGAAATCTCGTGCAGTTCTGAACATCCATCGGGTAATGTCCCAGAAACAATCGCCTGGGCTTGAACCGGGAAGGATTCAAGCAAAATGACATCCAGTGATTCAACCCTCCCCCTTTGCCCATACTCATAGACTGGTTCCGCTGGTTTCGTGCTAGAAGAGATATTTGTTGGTTCTTCTGGCTGAACCATCGGCTGGCAAGCTGACAGGATTAGACCAGTAAAAATCATCAACCTTAAAAGCATTTTTGTTATTCTCATCAATTCAATCACCTTTCTTCTTGTGATGTTCTTACTTTATTAACGAATATGAACGACGTTTTGTTCCAGTTTAAGCTTAAGGTTCGAATATAATAAGAATATAGGAAGCGTTAATTTACAAAATATGAAACGATTCGATGTCATCATAGTTGGTGCTGGACCTGCTGGTGCAACAGCGGGTTACTGGCTTGGGAAAGCTGGTTTAGATGTGCTTATCATTGACAAAAGCACATTCCCGCGCCGAAAAATATGTGGTGGGGGCTTAACGCAGCGCGCTTTTTCCGAAATCCCATTTGATATTTCCCCTGTCATCCATCAAGAAGTAAACTGTGGATACATTGCATTTCGAGGACAATCGATCAAAACAATCCGGGTAGAAAGCCCAGTTGCCTACATGATTGACCGATTAAGTTTTGACAACCTGCTTCTTGAAAAAGCAGTAGCCCAGGGCGTGAGAGCCGAACTAGGGCAGCGGGTGAAATCCATCGCAGAACAAAAGGAACACATTAAGCTTCAAACCGATCAAAATACTTTTACTTGCCGTTACCTGATCGGTGCGGATGGTGTGCACAGCCTTGTCGCACAACAATCTAATCTTGTAACCAATCGAAAGACCAGCTTGGCATATGAAGCGCGGCTGATCAAAACAAACGGCCCTGAACCCTTCCTTACAGACACCATCACTTTTGACTTCGGCACTCTGTTTTTTGGCTATGGATGGATCTTCCCGAAACGTGACCATCTTAACATCGGTGTCTGCCGGACCTGGCCAGCAAACCGAGCTTCAAAAAAGCATTTGTTACGTTTTATTGATCAACACCCAGCCCTTCACAAGGACAGGATAATTGACATTCGTGCTTATCCCGTCCCACAAGGGACACGAAAAGCATTCTTGCACAAAAACAAAATCCTCCTGGTCGGCGATGCTGCTAACCTGGGAGATCCATGGCTTGGCGAAGGTCTGTATTATGCCCTGTACAGCGGGCGAATTGCCGGGGAAACGATCATCAAGCATGCTCAGGGGGCGTTGTTGGATTTGTCCGAATATTCACAACATATCAATAATTTCTGCTTTGAGCAATTCACTTACGCGAAAAGATTTTCATTACTAGTCAATGCACTGCCCTACATCAATGTTTCACTTTTAAAGGCCAGCCGGACGCTTCAAAATATGATCATAGGTTTGTTAAGTGGAGAACGCACCTATCGAGAGACCTGGCACGC
>JAXHUT010000162.1:0-7162 GCA_034189405.1 Chloroflexota bacterium | reverse complement strand
CTTTATCTACGAAAACCAGCGTATTTCAAACCCCGATGATTTCGTCCACCCGCCAAAGGTGACCAACTATACACCTTCATCCGTGCAAATCGAAGCAAAATATCGTGATCATTTTGAATTTGAATTCATATGCTATTTGCCTGAACCGGACGTCTTAACGGGCAGCATTCAAATTAGGAATCTGCAAGCAATCCCCATCAATATAACCGTCCAATTAGCGGTTAAACTGGTTCCTATGGGGAAAGGTCAGCCCTCACACCCTGAAAAGTGGGGCGGCAATCAGTTCCTGGCAGGGAAAACCGACACCTTAGAACCCATTTTATTTATGACAGGCGGACCAAGCGCGATCAACAATCCTTTTCCCGCCCTATCGCTGCAGCTTGATATTGAAGCACAACACGTTCAAGATGTTTCATGGGTGCTGGTCAGCAAGGAATCAAAAACAAAAGGACTTGAAAAAGCAAGAGCGATAACCACAAGCAGCTGGCGGTTTGGATTTCAGGCAAATGTAAAGCGTGATCAGCGCCAAACCATTCAAATCGAGACCGGTAATCCAGATTGGGATGCGGCATTTTTATTGGCACAGGTCAACGCCAGAACCCATTTTGTCAGACCCGCCAAAGACGAAAACGAGTTCGGGTTTATCAAAACCCGCCTTCCCGATCACACATCCTTTAATCAAGAAGACCCGTACTTATCTGACTCACTGACAAATCTCGATCTTTACCATCTTAGCCAGGTCTTGATGCCCGCCAGTGCGGATATGTTTGCCCCATTATTGGAAAAACATGTCATTCATCAAATTGAAAGGCGGAAACCAAATCCTGAAGACAAGGATTTCCCTTCAAAAAAAACTAAAAATGGAAGCCCCATACTGGCAACAACTGTCCTTGCTGTTTATGAAATCACTAAAAATAATGATTTTTTAAGCACTCTTTACCCTTTCCTCACGGAATTTTTTCGATCATGGGTCAGCGATCATGCTTTAGGAAACGAAAAGGAACATCTTGTTTGGGATACTCCCGCACAATTACAAATTGACACGGGATTGTATACTTACGACTTTTGGGAAACCTATTGTAAAGGGCTGGATATTACCAAAGCTGAGAGCCCAGCCTTGTATGCCATGTTGTATCGGGAGGCGAAAGCACTTTATAAAATTTCTAAAACAATGGGTGAAAGGGCACAACAGCGATATTTCAGCCGTTGGCAAAAAGAATTATTTAAACGTTTGGAGGATTGCTGGCATGAAGATGATGAGGCATATGGCTACCAGGATATTCAATCTCACCTGAGTCCCTCACAGGAATTGCATTTCACGGGTCGTGTTAAAAATGATGTTGAAGTAAAAAAAACCTTTATAAAACCCCAACGCTTACAATGTCATATCATCGCATCCGATGAACACACACGGGCTTGTACCGTTAAAATCAAAGGGCTGTCCACAACGGGTGAGAAAATTGAGGAAGTGTTTAAATCTCAAAACATCCTTTGGGTTTTAGGACAGGCTCATCTTACAACTGAAAACCTGTTTGGTGATTTAGTTTCGATATCCTTTGAAGGTTTTACACCGGATGACCAATTCATCCTCGAATCAGCAGATTTCACACAACAGGATATCACATGCCTGTTACCCCTTTGGGCTGACGCTGGAAGCCATGCACACCGTCAGTCTTTGGCATCCGGGTGGCTCGATTCCCATCGAAAATCTTTTTCTTACGGCATCCCAGAAACATGGCTGGGGAAACAAGCATTGCCTGAAGACCTACCCATCAGGGTTAATGTGCTTTGGAACACATTGATCATTGATGGCATTGCCCAACAGGGAAAAAATAAAACAGCCGCTTCACTTTACACAAATTTGATGGATGCTATCATTCATGGTCTGAAAAATTATGATGGTTTCTATCCTCTTTTTGATCATAAAAACGGGCGCCCAACTGGTCAATATAATGCCTTAAGTGGGTTGATTCCAATACAATTATTCCTGAAAATCGCAGGTATTAAATTATTCTCACCCAACAAAGTTGCCGTATGGGGTCGTAATCCATTCCCCTGGTCAATCGAAGTTCATTGGCGAGGTCTTTCATTAATTAAAGAACAGTCATATACATCGATTACATTTCCCAATGGCGCAGCAGCACATCATGACTCCGGTAAACCCGTTCTAATAAGTTCTGAAACGGATTGAGGCGAATCATGTTTCTAAAAAAGCAACGGACCACCTCAATATTGCTGCTCCTGATCGTATTCCTATCATCCTGTCAGCCAATTCAAACGCCGACACCAACGCTCCCTGAGCCAAGCCCTTCCTTGACCAACAGGACACAATCCACAAAAACCAACACACCGACCATCCAGGTTACAAATACACCGTCTGCCACTCCCAATCCGGATTCCACCAAGGTGGACATCAGAATGATGGGGACGCCGCTGCCGACCAACCTTGCAATGATCAATACTGAAAACATAAAACAAGTCCAGCATTTGGCAAGCTGGGGAACCGGCAGCCCCAACAGGATACATCTATCAAGCGATGGGCAGATCCTCGCTGTGGGAACAAGTAACGGGGCTTATTTTTACGACAGCCTGGGGCTATACGAACTAGCCTTCAGAGAAACGCCGCATTCCGTGATGAGCTTTGCCTTTTCTACGGACCAAAAATTCGTCGCGGTTGGTCAATTTGGTGGTGTGATTAATATATTTGATCGCTTTGGATTCACGCCCATCTTACAGCTGGACGCTCCTAACCTGCCTCTGCACGACACCTATGAATCTGACTTGTTTTTCTCACCAGGAAACGCTAAGCTTATCAGCATTATCCGTACAAACGAAAAAATATTCATCAATCACTGGCAAACCAGTGACTGGCAGCCTGTCGATGCTTTCATTCTTGATAACAGCTCTATTTCTTACCTCAATCCGGATGTTGGCATAATCGGTGTGATCAAGCAGGGTAAACTAGTGCTTCAATCCATGCTCTTCTCACAAGAGTCCAAAAGCCTCCCCATTCCTGAATCACTATCAAAAGATTTCTGGCTGCAGCTGGTGGAAAACAAAGGAACAATATCAGCATGTGGGAATGGGGAGGATTTACTGATCAATAATGGTTCATCCATCAAACGATGGAATATTCCTTCGGAAAAAATCAGCGATAAATTGACCGAATATCCAATTTCGCTACCAGGACCTTGCCAGACTCTTGCTGAGTCCTGCCTTAATCAAAACGGTGAACCCACCTGGGTATGTGAAGAAGACACGATCCCGACGATTGAAACCATTGCCTTGACGCCTGATGGTCTGATGCTCCTCATTTCCCGAAATGACAACAATGTTGAATTTCGACGTGCTTTTGATGGGCTTATCGCCTGGGAAATCGAGACGAAATACACCCAGGTACGTTTTTCACCGGGCAATGAATTCTTCTTTGGTTTACAAGAAGACGGGCTAATCGAAAAACGAAGTACGGAGAACGGCGCTCTTTTGGGTGCCATTGACCAGCATCCCGGTCGTATGTATGATATTGCTTTCTCTCCGGACGGAGACGACATTGCCGGGGGCATTAATACCGGCTGGATCCAGATAGTCGACACATCGGATGGCCAGATCGTGGGCGTCTTAGCGGGCTCCGCCTCCGTTTTAGAATATTCGCCGGATGGCGCCTTTCTGGCGGCAGGGTTGTTGGATGGGCGGATTCGTATTTTTGACCTTACAAAAGGACAATACTTTGACCTCCCCGGGCACCAGGATGCCATCGCTGACATGGCTTTCTCATCAGATGGAAAAAGTTTGCTGGCAGGAAGTACAGATTGCACCATCAACTTGTGGGATCTTGTAGACCGCGCTCAGATAAAATCGATCATCCCTGATAAGGAAACGCCTTTCATGGTCAAAGCGGTGGGATTCTCACCGGTAGAAAAGGATCAATACCTTATTGGCAGCCATGAAAGCCTATTTATTGTTTCGGAGGAGATAAAAATCCCCCTCTTACCATCCATCCTTTTGAGCGATTTAGCGCTTTCACAAAACAAGCAAACATTGGCTGTTACCGGCGAAAGCACCTACTTGTTCAGGGATATTGATGATAATGCTTTTTCAGAATCCATAAATTTATCGACGCAGGGAAGGGTTTTAGCCTTGAATGGGGATGGCACTTTACTCATTCTTGGAACAAGGGATGCCCTTGAATTCTGGTCCGTTAATAAAGCAGAAAAATTGCATGCGTTTCCTCTAAGGGACCCTGGTTTACCCGGCAATCAACCGATCAATCTGGAAATATCACCGGACAACACCTTGATTGGTGTGGGCTATCAAAATGGATTAATCGATATTTTCGGCATTCCCTAAAATTAATACCTTCACTTTTTGTTTCTGAGCTTTTATCCCATATAATTAAGACGATAAAAAATAAGTCTCCATTGCATTGAGGGCTTTTTTGCAGTGGATTCAAAATTAGAATGAAAGGAAATAGCCATGTCAGAAAGAGTTGTTGTCTACCAGGATAAGAGCTTTCGAACAAATTTTCAGGCAGCCGATCCCCACGAGGAAGATACAGATGTCGTGGAAAACGTGATGCACCTGCATAACCTGACCCCATACGGCATGCTCCTGGCAAGCCTTGCAGCCTGCACCGCCATCGTGGTCAATTCCTATGCCAAAAACCATCAAATCCCCCTCAAAGGGGTGACAGTGGATGCCCGTTTTGGTCGGGTTTTTGCAGAGGATTGTGAAGATTGTGATGAGAACAAGGTCTATGAAGAAATCATTGAAGAAAAGATTGACTTTGAGGGTGACCTCAATTCTAAACAACTCGCTCGATTGCACCAGGTAGCAAAAGCATGTTCCATTCGAAAACTGCTTGAAAAAGGCATTCAGGTGGAAAGCGATTAACGACAAAAAGAGGAAAAATGAAAAACAAACAATTAAAATCCGCCAGCGGCATCTTACTCACTGACCAGTACCAATTGACCATGGCTCAGCTGTATTTTCGCATGGGACTCCATGAAATCCCGGCACAATTCGACCATTTTTTCCGCAGCAACCCGGACTACGGCGTGCACAAAGCCGGCTTTTCAGTCAATGCTGGCCTTGCACCCCTGGTGGACTGGTTAGATGAAGCTGTTTTCGGCGAGGATCAGATCAATTACCTGCGCTCACAAAGAAGTTCAACCGGGGAACAGCTCTTTAAAGAGGATTTTTTGTCATGGCTGAAAAATGATTTTAATGCAAAGGCAATATCCCTTTATGCCATGCCTGAGGGACGCGTGGTCCATCCCAACGTCCCAATTCACGTGGTCGAAGGACCGCTTGCTGTCGGACAGATCATTGAAACAGGTTTGCTTAATACGATCAATTACCAGATTCTAATTGCCACAAAAGCGGCAAGGATAAAACAAAGTGCCCACGGTCAATTAGTGATGGAATTTGGGTTGCGTCGAGCGCAGGGTTTGGGCGCCATTCAGGGAACGCGCGCCGCGTTGATTGGTGGGGCGGACTTCTCCTCCAACGTTGGCGCTTCAAGAGTTGCGGGCTTTCCGCCAAAAGGCACCCATGCCCACAGTATGGTGCAGGTCTTTATGGGTTTGGGCGAAGGCGAATTAGCAGCCTTTCAGGCTTATGCAGACGTCTATCCTGATGATTGTTTGCTGCTGGTGGACACCATCGATACGATTGAATCTGGCGTGCCAAATGCCATCAAAGTCTTTGAAAAGCTAAAAAGGAACGGACACACACCCATTGGGATCCGTCTTGATTCAGGAGACCTGGCGCATTTGAGCATCAAAGCAGCAAAAATGTTAAACGATGCCGGCTTCCCCGATGTCACTATTTTCCTCTCAAATAACCTGGATGAGCTGGTTATCTGGCAGATCATCACCCAGATCCAGGAAGAAGCCGAACGTTACGGCGTAGATCCCGACAAACTGATCAAACGATTGGCATACGGCGTTGGGACGAGCCTGATCACCTCTGCCGGAGATGCTGCCCTTGACGGTGTTTATAAACTGGTCGCCATTCAACAAGATCAGGAATGGATACCCACCATGAAGATTTCCGAAAACGTCGACAAAACCCTCAACCCCGGCAACAAACGGGTGTGGCGGGTGTATGACAGCCGGGGCAAAGCAAGTGCCGACCTGATCAGCCTGTACGATGAAGACATCCAAAATCAAAAGCCCCTTATTTTGCGGCATCCTACCCTGGAAAACAAACGCCGCACTTTAGAAGGGACTGAAATCGATCACATTGAAAAACTCCTCGTCCCTGTCATCCAGGAGGGCGAAGTGGTGTTCGACCTGCCTGACATCCCTGGGATCCGCGAGACACGCCAGGCGGACATCGACGCCCTGGACCCCGGCGTTCGACGTTTGATGAACCCGCATTTATACCATGTATCCCTTTCGCAAAAATTATGGGATCTCAAGCAGGACCTCAAGAAAAAAGCCCGCAATAATATGTTTAGCGGTTAAAATGCTGGCATTTTGAAAATCGATCTCAGGTAAAGCATAAAATCACCTACTGTTGGGATCACACTTACTAGAAGACGCCCATTGGTTGGCGTCTTCTATTTTAATATTCTAGCCACGTGACACTTAACATAAAATAATTGATTGGCAAGGAATCTCCACTAGAATTAGTTTGTAACAAAAATACTAGAAACGGAGTAATCCAATGCCAATCAACCGTCGATATTAACCTCGGATTCGCCAAATCAAGCACCATTTATAGCGTGGGTTCCAAATTCAATCTTGTCTAACCATGTGTTATTGGTCAATTTCGACTAAAAGTAAAGTGCTTGTTCCCCTTCCCTTTAGGGAGGGGCAGGGGGTAGGTCCTTATTTTTTAATCAACACCCACTTGACAAACTTACATTCCACTTTGAGTATATGTCTGTGTTACGAGGGTGTTGAAAATCATTCCAAAAAAGCCTCCCTCACTTTTTACAATCCCAAATGAGGCGTAGGGTACGGTGTGGTTTTCACCGCACCATTATTAGCATAATTCTGATGTCAATCTTGTCTAACCACAGGGTGTGGTAGGCAATTGTGACGAACGCCCAGCTACAAATTACGAACTATCAGCTACCAGCTACAAGCTACAAGCCACCAACTTCTTTACCCCCCTAACCCCCCGCAGGCAGGGGGAATTAATCTACTGTCATCTG
>JAXHUT010000161.1:0-11221 GCA_034189405.1 Chloroflexota bacterium | reverse complement strand
CATTATGGGTTTTGAGTGCGTTGGTCATGTAATCATTCTAATGGAAAAAATGGTCTAGTCATAAAGATATTGGGACGTTGTAAGGTGCAACGTCCCAATAATTTAACAAGTTGTATGGTATGGTTTGCTTAGCGTTTTAAGGCTTCCCAGCCGGCATAACGAGCAGTACTCCCTAGTTCTGCTTCAATCCGCAGCAGCTGATTGTATTTCGCAACCCGATCGGATCGTGCCGGTGCACCGGTCTTAATTTGCCCGGTATTCATGGCAACTGCCAGGTCAGCAATGGTGGTGTCTTCTGTTTCACCGCTTCGATGCGAAACAATAGCCGTCCAACCATGGTTCTGGACCATGGTCACTGATTCTAAGGTCTCAGTTAATGAACCAATTTGGTTGAGCTTGACCAGAAGTGAGTTGCAAGATTTTTCTGATATTGCCCTTGAAATGCGGGTTGGGTTCGTAACCAATAAATCATCCCCCATAATTTGGATGCGGTCACCAAGCTGTTCGGTGAGCAGATTCCAACCTTCCCAGTCATCCTGAGCCAAACCATCTTCGATAGATACAATCGGGTACTTATTGACCCAGTCCACCCAGAAAGCAACCATTTCCTGGCTAGTTAATTTTTTGCCTTCCGTCCGAAGATGATAGACTTTTTCTTCTTCATTATAAAATTCGGAGGCTGCCGGATCAAGCGCGATAGCGACATCCTCACCCGCTTTAAAGCCTGCTTTTTCGATAGCTTCCAGAATGATCTCTACTGCTTCTGCATTTGCTTTGAGCGCAGGTGCATAGCCACCCTCATCACCAACAAGGGTCGCGTACCCTTTTTCTTTGAGGACTTTCTTAAGGGTGTGGTAAATTTCAGCGCCCCAGCGTAAGCCCTCAGTAAAGGTTGAAGCGCCAAGAGGCATCACCATGAATTCTTGCGCATCTGTTGTTTGCCAGCCGGTATGTGCACCGCCGTTAAGGATGTTCATCATCGGGACGGGCAGCACATGGGCATAGACGCCTCCCAGGTAGCGGTAGAGCGGTAATGCAACGGAATGGGCAGCTGCTTTGGCGACAGCCAGGCTTGTGCCAAGGATGGCGTTTGCCCCTAATTTCTTTTTGTTAGGTGTGCCGTCCAATGCCAGCATGATCATGTCGATATCTTTTTGCTGGGTGGCATCAAAACCGATTAATGTTTCTGCTATCTTCGTATTGACGTTTTCAACGGCTTTGGTGACACCCTTACCCATGAACCGATACTGGTCTCCATCACGTAGTTCTAGGGCTTCATGCACACCGGTTGAAGCGCCAGAGGGCACTGCTGCCCTGCCCCAGCTTCCGTCACCGAGGATGACCTCAACTTCAACGGTTGGATTACCGCGTGAGTCAAGAATTTGAATTGCACTTACGGAAATAATTGTCGAGTCCATAGGTCTGTTTGCCTTTCTTTTAAATAGGGTTGACTTAATAATACCTTATAGCTAATCCACGGGCAGATAGTCTTCTTCGATTCGAATTTGATCCTGGACGGTTTGTAAATTTAGGGTGGTCTCATTCAGTGTGATGATCTCATAAAATAAAGTTCCCAAACTTTCAGTGTCAAGGACAAGGATTGGATCTGGCGATTCAATACGAGCGGACCATGACCCTGTGATTGTGCCTTCATCAGTTGTCATTGCGTAACGATCACCGGAGAAAATTAATGATTTCGATGGCGGGTCAATGTCAGCGCCATCTTCACGGTAGGCATACAGATACCAATCTCTTTCTAATAACTTGAGGTCATCCGTGGAAACCGGGTAGGCAGCTTCATATTCAGAAACCGCCTCTGACTGAATAGGATAAGCAGTATCGTCCTGGGGTAGTTCTTCGTTTTGGATAGGATAGCCATTGTCGCTTGATGAAGACTGCGGCAGGTAAATCGTTGTTTCATCTTCTGTTGGTTGTTCACCCTTGGATTGGCATGCTGTAAAAACAAGAAGTATTAAAATTAAAATGATCCATTGGTAAGTTTGCTTTTTCATAATTTGTCCTTGTCTAGATTTCATCATCCGGGTTCTGTTTACATGGGTGGATATTCAATTTATCACAGATTGCTTTGATAAATGCGGAAAATAAGGGGTGGGCTCGATTCGGGCGTGATAAAAATTCCGGGTGAAATTGTGTTCCTAACATAAAAGGATGATCCTGAATCTCAGTGATTTCTACCAGATGATTGTCAGGAGATACACCAGAACAAATCATCCCAGCTGCTTCAAGCTCTGGACGAAAGTCGTTGTTCAATTCAAATCGATGGCGATGGCGCTCTTCAACCAGGTCAGTTTGATAAGCTTTTCTGGCTTTGGTCCCTGGTTTTAACTTGCATGGATACAAACCAAGACGCATCGTACCGCCTTTTTCTGTGACATCATGCTGTTCGGGCATAAGATCAATAAAGGGATCAGGTGTTGAACGGTCAAATTCAGCTGAATTTGCCTGGTCTTTGTTCAGGACGTTCCTGGCGAACTCGATGACCATCACCTGCATACCCAGGCACAATCCCAAATAAGGGATTTTGTTTTCTCGTGCGTAGGTTGCTGCTTTAATTTTACCTTCAATTCCACGACTGCCGAATCCGCCCGGGACAACAATCCCATCTGCTTTTTTAAGGATATCCCATCCTAGGTCCTTTTCGAGGTCCGAGGAATGAATCCAGTAGATATTCAAAGCCACACCGTTAGCAAGGGCAGCGTGGTTTAGCGCTTCTCTCACGCTTAGGTAAGCGTCATGCAGTTCAACGTACTTTCCAACAATGACGATGTTGATCCCTGGTTTTGGGCGCTGCACCTCTGCCACGAGGGATCGCCATTCGTCCCAATTGGGGGTTTCTCTAGTTTCTAAATTTAAACGCTTAAGGACCAATTCAGCAATTGGCGTTTCTTCCATCTGCAATGGAATTTCGTATAGGATTGGCGTGGTTACCATTGGAATAACAGCTCTTTGATCCACGTCGCAAAACAACGCGATTTTTTCTCGAATCCCTTCTTTTATAGGATAATCTGAACGCGTGACGATAATATCCGGAATGATGCCCGTTGAGCGTAGTTCACGTACGGAATGTTGGGTTGGTTTGGTCTTAAGTTCGCCGGTTGCACCAATATGAGGCAGCCAGGTGAGATGAATGTAGGCAGTGTTTTCCCTGCCGAGGTCCAACCGCATTTGACGTATGGCTTCAAGGAAAGGCTGGCTTTCGATGTCACCGACGGTGCCCCCTACTTCCACCAGAACAATCTCAGCGCCGGTTGTTTTGCTGACCATGCGTACCCTGTGTTTGATCTCGTTGGTGATATGGGGAATAACCTGGATTGTGCCACCTAAATAATCCCCACGTCGCTCACGGCCGATCACTTCGGCATAGACCTGCCCGGTGGTAACATTGCAGACCTTATTAAGGCGGATATCGATAAACCGTTCGTAATGACCCAGATCAAGGTCTGTCTCAGCGCCGTCATCAAGTACAAAAACCTCACCGTGCTGAAAGGGGCTCATTGTTCCGGGATCGACGTTAATGTAAGGATCTAATTTTTGAACAGCGACATCAAACCCGCGTGCTTTTAACAGCTGTCCCATTACCGCAGCCGTAACACCTTTGCCAATTGAACTGAGGACGCCACCCGTGATAAAAATGTATTTCGTGTTCATCAGTCCTCCAACGTGCGATATGAAACCACTGTTCGTTCCGTTTTATTATTATCATCTTTAGGATACCATTGAATTAAAAGATAAAGGGAGGGCCGATGGTTCCGGCGCCTCCCGGTTGTTCTAATTTTTACCTGTGTTGAAGTCCATCCCATAGGATGAACTTAATGTGTCAGGATTCTTCGCCAACTTTATTTTCCAGCGTTCGGGAGAGGATTTCATCTTGCTCAGAAGCAGGCCCTTGTTTTTTGCGAGGTTTCTTGTTTGTGGGTTCCTTTGGGCTGCTTTCAGATTTTTCCATCGCAGATCGCAAGGCGATTTCCATTGCAGTCAAATCAGGGTCTTTTGGCGCTTCTACTTCTTGTTGTTTCTTAGATGCAGGTTGTTCTTGCGTTTTAAGGTTTTCAGGCAATACCTGCAGTGCTTTGATGCTCAACTTGATTTGCTTCTTGCGTCGATTGACCTCAAGTACTTTTGCTTCAACTTCATCCCCTTCGCGCACCACTTCACCCGGGGTCCGTACATAGCTGTGTGACAGCTCGCTGATGTGGATCAAGCCTGGTCGTTCTGCCCCAATTTCTACAAAGGCACCGAATGTCTCTAATCGGACAACTTTACCTTTGACGGTCATGTCGGGTTTAATCTCTCGCCATTCAAGGGTAAGCGGTTCTTTCATAGTCAATTCAATTCGATCCTTGCGGATCCGTTTAACCCAAAAATCCAATTTTTGACCTACCTCTAAAACCTCATCAATACTGTTGATTTGTTGTTTTGGATCACCGTCTTTAACAGCTTGCGAAATGTGGATGAATGCAGGTTTTTCACTACCAATATCGACCAAAGCTCCCTGCAAAGTCGTTTTAAGCACCGTCCCCGTATAGCGCGCCTTTGCTTTAAATTCCTTTTCTTGTTCCATAGCGCTCTTCTCCCATCAAATTACAATATTCACAAAATGTGATTATACTTTGAGGGTGGGTCAAAGTCAAACGAAGTCAAACGAAGAAGTCAAACGAAGGAGTGTCAAACCAAGGAGTATCCAACCAGCTTGTTATTTGACAACCTTTGTGTAATATTTAAAAATCCAACCCCTCTCGGTAAGCAACCACCCTTTTTGTTCTTCGTAAACCTCAACAATTTCACCTTTGGTTAGTGTGTCGACAATATTAATGCCGCTCATCTTGTAAATGGGCTCACTTCTTATATTTAAAGCGGTGGTAATAACTTCAACCCTATATATTGGCTCTTTAGTTGTCTTGTTGGGGGTTTCTGTGGCAGTAGATATAAGGGTCGGGGTGGGAGCGCCCGTGAATACGCTGGCACTCGTGCTGACTGCGGTTTGCGGGAGTTTTGTTGTCCGAGTGGGTGTGATGTGGGTGCTGGTGGGTATGCTTGTAAATAGGCCAGCTGCTGTGGATGTAGGTCCGGCGAACCGGTTGCCTACGGACCTTCCCAAGTTATTCCCCACGGTGTTTATTTGCTGGGGAAAAATTAAATAAACTGAAATTAACAGAACCACGGCAAGGGTTGACCAAACCCATTTGTTTTGTAAAACTCTTTTATAGGTTGGTGGGTAAGCCTTCAAGGAATCAGGAAATCTATTTATCCAACCGTTGATATACCCGGCGCAGGCGGTATGCTCATCGCTAAGGCAGTATCCGCGTTGATGGGATAAAGCGACCGTGGTGGGTTTCTTAGCACGGTAGCAGGTAGGGGAAGCCTTTGTTTGTGTTTGGATCGTCGTTCAGACCGAGGTAAGGGCAAATTTTAGGTTCCATAGGTTATCTTATTCAATAATAAATCGTTAAAACAGATATCAATCGATACAAATCGCAAAGATAACTGATTACATTTTCATTCCTTTTATCAACAGGTGACAAATTTTACACTCTTTTTTCAGGCTAACCTGCGTGCCCTACGGAGTTTTGGTCAGGAAGATGAAAGGCTGCACGCCGTCCGTGAGGGTTGGTGTGTTTGTCGGCGCGACCGTGGGTGTGAACGGAACGGTCGGCGACGGTGTGGGCGTGTGTGTGTTTGTTGGGGTATTGGATGGCATTGGCGTTGCTGAAGGCGCATGCGTTTTCGTCTGTGTGGGAGCTTCAAGGGTATCGGTGGGGGTTAGGGGCTCTGTTGCTCTGGCAGGGGGATTGAACCAGCCGTCCATCCTGGACCCGAAGTTTTGGCCGATGTCCGTGAATTGCGGTATCAGGATAACCAGTAAAAATAAGATGATGATTGACAAGCTTACTAACCAGACCTTTTTATTATACAATACCCGCTTCCAGTTTGGATAATCCGCTCGTAAGAATTTAGGGAAACCTGTTTCCCAGCCAGTAATATAACCGGCGCATCTTGTGTGTTCTTCTGTGAGGCAATGGCTTTTTTGGTAAGAAAGTTTTACTGGAACAGGTTTTTTTACCCGGTGGCAAGCGTTGCCTTCGAGTGGTAATTCTTTAAATGTAGAGGGGTCATCGACCAAGCCAAGGTAGGGGCAGATTTTTGTTTCCATAAGGTTTTCTTTGCTATAATCCATCGATAAGGTTATGGGTTGATTTTTGATCTGATCAACTTTTCCGAATTCATTATGCTGTATTGATCCTTCAGCCTATCAATTATACTATCGGTATTGCCAGACAATGTTTTTCCTGTTGGGTATTTATGTAGCAAGAATGATGCCAGAACTAAAAAATCGCTCCTCAGGAGTGGTTTGTACGATGTTTCCTAATACTTCAAAGTTTCAAAACATATGAAATGGGTTTGGCGAATTGAATAACCGCTAACAATTGCTTTACCTATGTTACCCCCACTATTCCCTTTTACTGTCCAATATGCTATACTAATTCCGCTGTCGAAATGACTTGACAGTCTTATTTCACACGCCTCCGGATTTGTCCTGCGTGCCCATATGATGGGTGAGGGGCAAGCCAGAAGGAGGCGGAGGTTTAAAACGCAAAGGAGTTTTATAAAATGTCACCTGTAGTTACAATGAGAGCGCTCCTTGAGAGCGGCGTCCACTTTGGTCACCGGACCAATAAATGGAATCCTAAAATGCGTTCGTATATCTTCACGGAACGTAATGGCATCCATATTATCGACCTCCAGCAGACGGTCAAATTGCTGGATGAGGCTTACAATTTTGTACGAGACAAGGTTGTCAATGGCGGCACAGTGTTGTTCGTTGGCACCAAACGACAAGCCCAGGATACGATCCGCGATGAGGCGGAACGCTGCGGCATGCCCTATGTCAATGAGCGCTGGCTGGGTGGTACTATCACCAACTGGTTTACCATCCAGAAACGAATTTTTGAATTGGAACGTCTTGAGCGGATGCGCGACAGCGGTCAAATTGACCTCCTGACCAAAAAAGAAGGTCTGCTGATTGAGCGTGATATTGAGCGTTTGGATACGCGCCTGCACGGTATCCGCACAATGAAGCGGCTGCCCGATATTTTGTTCGTTGTCGATGTCATGCGTGAAGAAACCGCCGTCCATGAGGCGAACTTGAAGAACATCCCCGTTCTTGCCATGGTGGATACCAATTGTGACCCCAAGAACGTGGATTATGTGATCCCCTCCAATGATGACGCCATCCGGGCGATCAAATTACTGGTTGGCAAGATTGCCGACGCGGTGATGGAAGGCAAAGCCATTCGCAGCAAGGAAGTGGAAGAAGAAGATTTGACGGCAGAGCCTATGCCTGCTGAGGTTTCCCGCTTCATAGATGATGATGAAGACCTGGAAGATGAAGTGCTTTTGGGTGAATCGACCCTGAAACACCTTAGTTCTTCGAAGAAATCCAAACCCAAACGGGTTGAACCTGAGGATGAAGAAGAAGAAGAGATCTTCGATGAAGCCCTTGAAGAGGAAATCGAAGCGGTTGTTGAAACCGAAGAAGTTGAAGACGTCGATGAAGCCCTTGAAGAGGAAATCGAAGCAGTTGTTGAAGCCGAAGAAGTTGAAGACGTCAAAGAGGACGAAGAAGACGAACAAGATTAATATTTGTATCCTTTAAAGGATTTGAGATAGGAAAAAATTTAAAATGACAGAAATTACCACTGAAATGATAAAAAAGCTTCGAGACGCCACGGGTTGTGGTATTCTCGACTGCCGTTCTGCCCTGCGTGATGCCGATGGCGATTTTGATAAGGCTGGTGATATTTTACGAGAAAAAGGACTAGCAAGAGCTGCCAAGCGCGCGGAGCGAGAAGCCTCTGAGGGTGTGATTGAGGTTTATTCACACGGTGAAGGCCGCCTGGCTGTGATGGTGGAGTTGAATTGTGAGACGGATTTTGTTGGTCGCTCCTCTGAGTTTCTCAACCTGGCGCATGAATTAGCCCTGCAGATTGCTGCAGCCAACCCGCTTTATTTGGCTGAAGAGGATATTCCTCAATCCGCCCTTGACCACGAAAAGAAAATTGCGGCTGCCCGAGCGAAAGAAGAGGGCAAGCCGGATAAGATCGTCCCAATGATTGTGGAAGGTTACCTGAAGAAATATAAGGAAGAAACAGTTCTGCTTAACCAAGTTTACGTGCGTGATGGAAGCAAGACTGTTCAGGATTTGATCAACGAACTCGTTGTCAAACTGGGAGAAAAAGTTATGGTCCGGCGCTTTGTGCGCTGGGAACTCGGCGCTGATTCCGGTGTTGAAGACACCAAAGAAGAATAACCAAAGAAACTCAAGGCCAGCCGAAAGGTTGGCCTTTTGATATGTCAGAATCCTATATTCAATAGGAGTATTAATGCAAAGAAATACAAATGGTTTGAAGTATAAACGGATTTTACTGAAGCTGAGTGGGGAAGCGCTGGCAGGGGAGGGTGGTTTTGGTATTGATCCGGCAAAAGCGACCAACATTGCAGAGCGGATAAAGGAAGTTTACGAGATGGATGTGGATATTGCCATCGTAATTGGCGCCGGCAACTTGTGGCGAGGTCAGCGCGGCAACCACGCCGGCATGGATCGGGCAACTGCAGATTACATGGGTATGCTTGCAACGGTGATGAACGCCCTGGCACTGATGGACGCATTCGAGCGCATCGGTGTTTACACCCGCGTGCAATCCGCCATTGAGATGCGCTCGGTGGCTGAACCCTATATACGCCGGCGCGCCATTCGACACCTTGAAAAAGAACGTGTGGTGATCTTTGGCGGCGGTACTGGCAACCCCTATTTCTCCACCGATACGGCTGCCGCCTTGCGAGCCATGGAGATCGGTGCAGATGTGCTGATTAAAGCCACAAAAGTGGATGGCGTATATGATAAGGACCCCAATAAGTATAAAGATGCCGAGAAATTTGACAAACTGACTTACATCGACACCCTTAATCGACGCCTGGAAGTGATGGACAGCACAGCTATTTCATTGTGCATGGAAAACAAGCTGCCCATCCTGGTGCTGAACTTGTGGGATGAAGACGCACTGCCAAAGGTGCTGCGCGGAGAGAAGGTGGGTACCCTTGTGTATGATGGTGACGGCAAAGCCCCTTGACCGTGAGGCTGTTATGGAATAGAATTTAACGCCTGAAAAAGCCCTCGTAGCTTAATGGATAGAGCAACTGCTTGCGGAGTAGTAGGTTGCGCGTTCGAGTCGCGCCGAGGGTATTTTTTTTATGGTTCCTCGCTGTTTTATGTGGGTAAGCCATAATCTAGTTTTCCTGCGATGAGATAAGCCATAGTGATCAAATTGCGGTTTGTTCGATAACCGCGTGCCCTAGCTTTAGCCGCCTGGATAAGACTGTTAAAACCCTCAAGGATGCCAGTGGATATTTGACTATCAAACCAATTGAGGATACCCTCCCAATGTTCTTTGATAGTTTTAGCAGCGCTTATGATCGGATCAAGTCGGCTATGGGTTGCCCAATAATACCAACGGTTAAGGAAGACCTCTCCTGTTTGTCGATCAGGTTGCTTAAAGAATTCTTGAAAAGTCAGACGGATTTGATATGCCTTGGCTGTCTTTAGGTTGTGGGTGGGCAAATCATTCATGGTCTGTCTTTGGTTTGACGTCAATTGGCCTGGATTCTTGAGCCAAAGGTAGCGAGTTCGCTTGAGTTCTTCTCTGTTTTTTGATTCTTCTCGTCGAACCTGATCCACAGCATCGTTGAGAATCCGCATCACATGAAAGCGATCAAAAGTGATGGATGCATTGGGGAAACAATCTCGAATGCCTTTGATATAGGCAGGCCACATATCGCAGCAAGTTTGTATAATCTGGTTAGGGTCCCCGCCGTGTGCTATCAAGTCCTCCGCAAATTCGCTTACAACACCTTGTTTTCGACCTGTAGTGCCGAAAAGCAGCTGTTTGTTGTCTAAATTATAGAAGAGGGTGATGTAATTATGCCCTTTCCGGCTGGATGTTTCATCCATTCCAACTCGCTCAACTTCCCCATGATCAGATTCTTTCCGAGCCTTTTCCACATAATGGTGAAGTACTCGCCAGATCCGAGTATCGTGTTCCCCAATCAAAGTCGCAACAGCGGCTACGGGCATCTCCTTGACCAGGGTCATGATCAGGGATTCAAATAAAAGCGTGAATCCACTTCTCTGCCGTGCCCATGGCACTTCGACAGTCTTAATCCCGCATCCTTGCGCACATTCCACTCGAGGCACTCGCGCATGTAGATAGGTATCATGTTGAAAAAAGTTCAAATGCCGCCAGGCTTTCATCTCACTATCATAGGCTTTACTCTCTGCGCCACACTTAGGACAGGGAAATGTGCTGCCACGTTCAAAATCAATGGTGATGTCCAGTCGACGTTCTTTGACAGAAAACTCATCCTTAATAACTTTCCAGGGTTTAGGCAGTCCAAGTGCTTTTTCTAAAGTTGATCGGTTCACATCAAGCTCCTCTAGTATCATATTGGGTGTTTTTCTAATCTCACTTTCTCCTTTTATAGTATCATTTACCCATACTAATTAGCGAGGAACCATAATTGTAAATAGCCGTTATACAGGTTATACTCATTAAAAATTTACTGTTTTATTCGAAGTTTAACGAGGTCTCAGGAGATAACCATGACAGAAATACAACGTTTGTCAGTCGATATTAATGAAGGAACCGCAGAAGAATTAATTACTGTTCGAGGAATAGGAAAAAGACTTGCCCAAAGGATCATTGATCAGCGTCCATTTTCCAAATTGCATGACCTTGTAAAAGTTCCCGGGATCAACGAGGTCAAACTGGGTACCTTATTGCCCTATCTAACAATTGAGAAATCCGGCACAAATGCGACAAGCACAAAAACACCAACAACAAAAAGTGAGACAAAACCCAAAGAAGCCGACTCTAAAATGGGCGATACAGAAGCTTTCCTTTTTCTAGAAGATCAAAAAGATCGAGGAGATGCCTTCCTTATAATATTTGGCGGCTTTATTCTCGGTCTGATCATTCTGCTGCTGCGTCGGAACAAGCGTTAGGCAATCTTTGGTGTCGATTACCACAAACTACCATCTATCATCTCAATCTGATGCCCGCCCATTAGTTTTACATTTGGCGCGTTCATAGATGAGTATCAAAAAGTACCGAATTAATCTTAAACAAGGTCAAATGAGGAAATTCTC